>NZ_CDWWEW010000032.1:7652-24522 GCF_977966315.1 Frankia sp. CeRuru1 | reverse complement strand
GGCTCCCCCAGGAAGCTCGCCGAAGGCGAGCTGACGGAAACCCCGAACGGCGCCCTACGCCAGGGGCCCCCGCATTGCGGCGAAGCCGCCATGCGGGGCTAGGCCCACAGCTGCCCTTCCAGGGCGGCCTCGGCTTCTTCGAGGGTGCCGGCGTAGGCGCCAGTGGACAGATACTTCCAGCCACCGTCACAGACGATCAGGACTATATCGGCCGACTTGCCCTCCTTTACCACCCGCTCGGCCTGCGCGAGCGCCGCGTGCAGGATGGCCCCGGTGGAGATCCCGGCGAAAATGCCCTCCTCTTGCACCAGCTCGCGGGTACGACGCAGCGCTTCCCGCGGACCGACCGAGTATCGCGAGGTGAGCACCGACGGGTCGTACAGTTCGGGAACGAACCCCTCGTCGATGTTGCGCAGCCCGTACACCAGCTCGCCGTAGCGCGGTTCGGCCGCGACGATCGAGATGTCCGGCACCCGTTCCTTGAGGTAACGGCCGGTCCCCATGAGGGTTCCGGTCGTGCCGAGGCCCGCCACGAAGTGCGTGATCTCGGGCAGGTCCTCGAGAATCTCCGGCCCGGTCGTCTCATAGTGCGCCTGGGCGTTCGCCGGATTGCCATACTGGTAGAGCATCACCCAGTCGGGGTTCTCGGCGGCCAGCCGCTTCGCGACGGCGACCGCCTCGTTCGATCCGCCGGCTGCGGGCGAGAACCTGATCTCGGCGCCCCACATCTGCAGGAGCTGACGGCGCTCGATCGAGGTGTTCTCCGGCATCACACAGATCAGCCGGTAGCCCCGCTGACGACAGGCCATGGCCAGCGAGATCCCGGTATTACCGGACGTCGGTTCGAGCACGGTCGCGCCCGGAGTGAGCAGACCGCGCTTCTCGCCGTCGGCGATCATCCACAGCGCCGCCCGATCCTTGATCGAACCGGTCGGGTTGTCCTGTTCCAGCTTCGCCCACAGCCGGGCATCCGGCGACGGCGACAGTCGCGGAAGCCCGACCAGCGGGGTCCGGCCGACGGAGTCGGCCAGGGAGGAGAAACGCATGAGTCGGGACCCGTCGCTCGCGTCAGTGCTGCCCGGGCGACATGCCAGGCGACACCACGGCCGGCGCCTCACTGCCCGGAACTTCGGCGCTGCCCGGAAACTCCCCGGCGTCGACGGAGCCGCCGGCGACGGCAGGAAGAATGGTGACCTCGTCGCCGTCGCTGAGCTTGGCGTCGAGACCCCCGAGGAAACGAACGTCCTCGTCGTTGACGTAGATGTTGACAAAGCGGTGCAGCTCGGAACCGTTGTCACCGGTCACCAGCCGGCCCCGCAGCCCGGCATACTGGGAATCGAGATCGAGGAAGAGCGCGGCGACCGTGTCGCCCGTGCCTTCGACCAGCTTCGAACCTCCCGTGTAGGTACGCAGGATCGTCGGCACACGGACCTGGACTGCCATGGTGCTCCTTTCGCGGGTGCCACCGGCCGGGTCCGGCGGTGGCGCCGCCCGGATGGGCGGGGGTGTCACGTCAGCGGGTTCTACCTCAGGCGGACAAGCGGACGAGTCGTAGGTGCCAAGGCTCCGCAGTCACCATCTTCCCGGACCGTGTCCCTTCCCGAACCGTGTCCGTCGCCGCGTCATCTGCAACGCCAGGCCGTCTCAGACGATTTCCACCGGCTCCTCGGTGACCACGCCGTCGACGATCCGGTAAGATCGGAACTCGGTCACGCCCGGCTCCCGGGTGGAGGCCAGCACGTAGTGCGCGCCCGGCTCGGCCGCGAGGGACACGTCGGTTCTGGACGGGTACGCCTCGGTTGCGGTGTGCGAGTGGTAGATGACGACGGGCTCCTCGTCCCGGTCGTCCATCTCCCGCCACACCTTGAGCTGCTCCATTGGATCGAAGCGGTAGAAGGTCGGCGAGCGCTCCGCGTTCTCCATCGGGATGAACCGCTCCGGACGGTCCGACCCCAGGGGACCGGCGACGATACCACAGGCCTCGTCGGGATGATCACGGCGGGCATGGGCGACGATCGCCTCATAGCAGGCACGGTCGATTCGCAGCACGAGCCTACCGTACGACGCCGAAGGGGCGGTCCGGGCCGATCTCGCCCGCGACTACCCCAGAGCTCGGGTCAGATCGTCGAGCAGCTCGGTCAGGAACGCGTAGACCGCGACGAGCGGTCGGCGGGAATCGTCCGGGTCGAGGTGTTCAAGTTCCGCGGTGGAGTCATCGTTGGTGAGGCCAAGCCGGGTTCCCAGCACCAACCGGAGGTCGTTCAGCGTCGTCAGCCAGTCCTGAGCGGCCTCCTCGTCGAGCAGGAGCACCCTCCCGGGCGCTGGCACAGCGGACAGCACCCGCCGAGCGGCGTCGCGCTTGCGGGCGAGCAGATCGTCCGTCCGGCGGCGGCGGAAGTCCCCGGAGGCCATCGGATCGTCCGGGTAGGGGTCGGGAAGCAGACGAGCGATCGCCGGGTCGTCCGGCGGCGGCGGCGCGGTGTCACGCAGCCCCACCAGCGCCTCCAGCGGATCCTCGACCGGCGGCGGTTCGAGCAGGGACTCGATCTGGCCGACAAGCTCGATCAGCAACGCCGCCTCGAGCCGGGGAAGGCGCAGCTCGATCCCGGCACGCGTGCGGCGGAAGCCGTCAGCCACGTCCCTCCGTTCCCCCACTCCCACGCTCCCGGCGACGGTGCGCCCGGGACGACCGCCCCACATGACCGTCTGAACCGTCCGACCACGGACGCAGCCAGCCTACCCAGGGCATGCCGCATGGGCTGCTCCGGGCGGCCGAGGCCGACCGGCCGGGCCGGGACACCCCGCCGGTCGGGTTACTGGTCGGGTCAGTCCTGGGCGATCGTGGCCCACAGGCCGTAGGCGTGCAGGCGCTCGGCGTTGGCCTCCATCTCCTCCCTGGTGCCGACGGCCACCGAAGCCCGCCCCTTGTGATGGACGTCGAGCATCAGTTCGGTGGCCTTCGGCTTGCTGTAGCCGAAGAGCTTCTGGAAGACATACGTCACGTATGACATCAGATTGATCGGGTCGTTCCAGACAATGGTGACCCACGGCCGATCGTCATCGAGGGTCTCGTCAACTTCCTCGACATCGAGAGGCGACACGGCGGCGACAGACACGCTGCCTATTGTTACGCCATTCCCGCGACAGTTCTCCTCGACGGGTCGTGTGCCGTGGCCGGCCATCACCTCTCAGAAGGCGGCCCAACTCCGGGAGACGACCGAGTGCCGCGGGGTGGCATCGTCGGGGCCGCGACCGCACATCGGGGAGACGGCCAGGATGAGAACCACTTTGCCGCCGCGAAACGGCTCCGACCCGGCCGAGACACCCCCTCGCCGTACGCTCGGTGCGTGACCACGACCATGCCGGTGCCGGCCGCGCCCCTTGCCGAGGTGGCGACACACTGCCCATACTGCGCCCTGCAGTGCGGAATGGTGCTGCGCGCCACCCCGGAGAGCGCCACCCCGGAGAGCACCGGAAAGGACGGCGGCCCGGAACCAGCAGGCGGAAGGTCTCCGGGGCCGGTTACCGTGCTCACCCGCGAGTTCCCCACCAACCGGGGCCGGATGTGCCAGAAGGGGTGGACCTCCGCCGAACTGCTGACCGCCGCGGACCGGCTCACCACCCCGCTGATGCGGCCACGACGCGACGCCCCCCTCGAGCCGGTGAGCTGGGAGCAGGCGCTCGACCGCATCACTGCGGGGATCATCCGCCTCCAGCGTGAACACGGCCCGGACGCGGTCGGCGTCTTCGGCGGCGGCGGGTTGACCAACGAGAAGGCCTACACCCTGGGCAAGTTCGCGCGGGTGGCGCTGCGCAGCTCCGCGATCGACTACAACGGCCGGTTCTGCATGTCGTCCGCGGCCGCCGCGGGCATCCGCTCGTTCGGGCTGGACCGGGGCCTCCCCTTCCCATTGGAGGACATCGCGCACGCCGGGGCCGTCCTCATGGTCGGCGGCAACGCGGCCGAGACCATGCCCCCGTTCATGCAGTACCTGACCCGCCAGCGGGAGAACGGCGGGGCGCTCGTGGTTGTCGACCCGCGGCTGACAGCCACCGCCCGCGCCGCGGCCCTGCATCTGCAGATCACCCCGGGAACTGACCTGGCCCTGGCCAACGGGCTGGCCCACATCGCCCTAACGGAGGGGTACGCCAACCACGACTTCCTCGCCGCTCGGACGACGGGCCTCGCCGAGTTGCGAGCAGTACTCGCCTCCTACTGGCCCGAACGGGTGGAGCGCATCACCGGAGTGCCGGTAGCAGACCAGTACGCTGCCGTGGGCCTGCTCACCCAGGCCGAACGGGCGATGGTGCTCAGCGCCCGCGGTGCCGAACAACACAGCAAGGGCACCGACACCGTCACGGCGCTCATCAACCTCGCCCTCCTACTGGGGCTGCCCGGCACCCCCGGGTCGGGCTACGGCTGTCTCACCGGCCAGGGCAACGGGCAAGGCGGCCGGGAACACGGGCAGAAGGCCGACCAGCTTCCCGGCTACCGCAAGATCACCGATCCGGTGGCCCGGGAGCACATCGGTCGGATCTGGGGCGTCGACCCGACGACCATCCCCGGTCCGGGCCGCAGCGCCTACGAGATGCTGGACGCGCTCGGCACGCCGCAGGGGCCGAGGGCGCTCCTCATCCTCGGCAGCAACATCGCCGTCTCCGCCCCCCGGGCCCGTCGGATCACCTCGCGGCTGGCCGCCCTGGACCTGCTCGTCGTCGCCGACTTCGTGCTCAGCGAGACGGCGGCCATGGCCGACGTCGTCCTGCCGACCGCCCAGTGGGCGGAGGAGGAGGGGACGATGACCAACCTGGAGGGTCGGGTACTGCGGCGGGAACGGCTGCGGCCTCCTCCGGCGGGGGTACGCACCGACCTGGAGATCATCGCGGCGCTCGCCGCCCGACTCGGCCACGCCGAGCGCTTCCCCGACGAACCACGGGTGGTCTTCGACGAGCTGCGCCGGGCCAGCGCCGGGGGGATCGCCGACTACGCGGGCATCAGCTACGAGCGGATCACCGCATTGGACGGGGTGTTCTGGCCCTGCCCGGACGAGACGCACCCGGGCACCCCCCGGATGTTCCTGGACCGCTTCGCCACCCCGGACGGACGGGCTCGGCTCGTGCCGGTCGAGCACCGTCCGGTGGCGGAGGACATCAACCCCGAGTACCCCTACTACCTGACCACCGGACGCGTGCTGGCCCACTACCAGAGCGGTGCGCAGACCCGCCGGATCGGACCCCTCGTCGACGCCGCGCCGGAACCCTTCCTCGAGATCCATCCCGACCTCGCCGAACGGCTCGGGATCGCTGAGGGGGCGCCGGTGCGGGTCACGAGCCGACGAGGCACCTGCGAGGTGCCGGCGAGGCTGACCGACACCCTCCGATTCGACACCGTCTTCCTGCCCTTCCATTGGGCCGGGGCCGGACGGGCGAACTCTCTGACCAACGACGCGCTCGACCCGACGTCCCGGATGCCCGAGTTCAAGGTGTGCGCGGTCGCGGTCGAGCCGCTCGACGACCCGGACGACGACCCGATCGGCCATCCGGGCGACGATCGGCATGCCACCGGGTCCGTCCCCACCGCAACGGTCGGGGCTGCCGAACCCGTCCGAGCCATGTCGACGGGCCGCAGCCAACCGAGCGGAAGGCACCAACGGTGATGACCGCAAGACCCCGAACCATGATGCACGACTCCGCACCCGCGTCGGACTTCACAGGGGCCTCCGGGCCGCGCCGCATAGTCATCGTGGGGCATGGGATGGCGGGCTCCCGGATGATCAGTGAGCTTCGTTCCCGAGACCCCAACCTGATCATCACCGTGTTCGGGGAGGAACCGCATCCCGCCTACAACCGCATCCTGCTGTCGAACGTCCTGTCGGGAAAGGCGGATCTGGCCGACATCACCCTGGTCGACCATGCGACGTCCGGCCACAGCGGTGGCGGCGGCCACCGCGGTGGCGACACGCCCCCGCGCGCCTTGGTCGACGTCCGGGTCGGCGTGGTAGCACACCACATCGACCGTACGCGTCGCACCGTCACGGCCGGCGACGGCAGCGTCGTCGCCTACGACGTACTCATCCTCGCCACCGGGAGCCGGGCGTGGCTGCCACCGATCGAAGGACTGACCCGACCGGATGGGACGCTGCTACCCGGAGTGGCGGCGTTCCGCACCCTCGACGACTGCCGGCGCATCCTCACCCAGGCCGAACGGGCCACCCGCGCGGTGGTGCTCGGCGGCGGCCTGCTCGGCCTGGAGGCGGCCCGCGGCCTGGTCCGCCGCGGTCTGGACACGACGGTCCTGCACGCCCCGGGTCACCTGATGAACCGCCAGCTCGACCGGCGGGCCGGACAGGTGCTGGCCCGGACGCTGGCCGGACTCGGGGTGCGGTCCCGGCTCGAGGCCAGGGTCGTCCGGATCCATGGCGACGAGCGGCTCACCGGGGTGGAGTTGGCCGGCGACGAGGTGCTCGACGCCGATCTGCTGGTGGTCTCGACCGGCGTCGTGGCGGTGACCGGCCTCGCCGCGGCGGCCGGCCTGCCGGTCGAAGCCGGGATCGTGGTGGACGATCAGATGCGCTCCCCCGCCGATCCGGCCGTGTTCGCGGTCGGTGACTGCGCGCAGCACGACGGGACGGTGCAGGGGCTGGTGGCGCCGGCGTGGGACCAGGTCCGGGTGGTGGCTGACCTTGTCACCGGCGCCGACCCCGCCGCGCGCTACAGCGGCGCCCGGCCCGTGACCAGGCTCAAGGCGCCGGGAGTGGATCTCGCCACCATGGGCGAGGTCGACGTGGACGAGTTCGACGAGGACGCCGAGGTGCTGCAGTTCGTCGATGTCACCCGGGGCACCTTCAAGAAGCTGGTGATCCGCGGGGACCGGCTGGTGGGCGCGATCATGCTCGGTGACAACCCGACGGTGGGGACCGTGGCGCAGTTGTTCGACCGGCAGGCTCCGGTGCCGACCGACCGGCGCAGCCTGCTGTTCCCGGCCCGGACCGAGGTCACCGTCACCGACAGTCCGGCGACCCTGCCCGACCGGGTCACCATCTGCCGGTGCAACAACGTGACCAAGGGCGGGATCACCCGCTGCTGGTTGGACGGGGCACGTGACCTGCCGGCGATCGTCACCGGTACCCGGGCGACCACTGGATGCGGCACCTGCCGGGACGCCGTCGCGGGCATCGTCGAGTGGCTGGCCGCGGCCGACCCGGACCCCCCGGCCGCGGCGGGCGACAACTGCGCGACTGGCCTGGAGGAATGTCCTCAGACGGACCGGCGCAGCAGCGGCGGGTGCAGCGCGGTCGCCGAGCCACGCCGATACAGCTCGGCGGGCCGACCGCCACCGCGCGGGGAGGTGCGCTGGCCCAGCGGCACGACGAATCCCGGCGTGGACAGCACCTTGCGGCGGAAGTTCGGCGGGTCCAACGCGACGCCCCACGCGGCCTCGTAGACGCGGCGCAGGTCGGCCAAGGTGAACTGGTCCTCGCAGAAAGCGGCGGCCAGCGGAGTGTACTCCAGCTTGGCCCGGGCCCGCTCCACGCCGTCCACCACTATCCGCGGATGGTCGAAGGCCAGCGTCGGGCCGTCGGTCGAGTCCAGGTCCTCCACCGGCCACCAGCGGGCCCGCGGTCCGTCCCGGCCGGGCGGCGGCTGCGGGAGGTTCGGCAGCAGGGCCAGGTAGGCCACGCTGACCACCCGAACACGCGGGTCGCGGTGCGCGCCGCCGTAGGTCCGCAGCTGCTCGAGGTGACCGGTCGTCGTGACGCCCGTCTCGGCCGCGAGCTGCCGCAGGGCCGAGGCGTCGAGATCCTCGTCGCGGTCGACGAAACCACCGGGCAGCGCCCAGCATCCGCCGAACGAGGGATCGTCCCGGCGGATGACCAGGACGCAGAGCCGACCGGCGCGCAGGGTCAGCAGAACCACGTCCACGCTGACGGCGAGGGCGGGCGGCATAACGGCGTCACCGTCATGCCGCCCGCCCTCGCCGTCCAACGGACCGCGGATCCGGTTCGGTGGAGAGGCGGGCGCCACCCCTCCAGTCTGGCCATCCCCGCGCCGACGCACACGGGTCCCTCCTCGACCTCCCGCCGAAAGCGGCACCTCAGCGGGCGACGCCGCCCGACGGCCCGGGACGGCTCAGGGACGGCCGGGACGGCTCAGGGACGGCCGGGACGGCTCAGGGACGGCCCTCCGCGTGGACGACGGGCAGGCACGGCGGGCCGTAGCCCACCTCCCGGGCGGTGGGGGGAAGGGCCGCGAGGGCCAGACGATGGTGCTCGCGAGCGCGCCGGGTGCCGGCCGGCCCGGTCAGGCCACCGACCGGCTCACCGGCCTTCACCAGCGGACGCAACAGGTCCCGGTCCCGGGCCGGGCCGGGCGGTCGCAGCGACGCGGGGAGCGCGTCCCCGGAGCCAGAGGGACCCACCTCCGGACCGGACGGCGCGGACGGCGCGGACAAGCAGTCCGGGGCCGGCGGCGAGCCCGGCGGGCTCGGAAAGATGACATCAGCGACGGCACGGCCGTTGAGGTCATGGCGGCGGATGACCCGCTTGCGCCCCCCACGGGTGCTCTTGCCGACCGACCTCTTCGCCACGGGTTCGCCGTCGACCTCGACCAGCTTGTAGACGAACCCCGCGGTGGGCGCACCCGCACCGGTGACCAGGCTGGTACCGACACCGTAGCCGTCCACCGGGGCATCGCCCAACCGGGCTATGGCGTGCTCGTCCAGATCCCCGGTCGCGATGATCCGTGTTCTGGTCGCACCGAGGCTGTCGAGCTGCGCGCGGACGGCGCCGGCGACCCGACCCAGGTCCCCGCTGTCGATCCGGACAGCCCCGAGCTCGGTGCCCGCCGTCGCGACGGCGGCGGCGACCCCCGCGGGGACGTCGTACGTGTCGACGAGCAGCGTCGTGCCGACACCGAGGGTGGCGACCTGCGCGGCGAACGCCTCGGCCTCACTCGGATGGACGAGTGTGAAGGCGTGCGCACTGGTACCGACGCTGGGGACCTCGTACGCTCGGGCGGCCTCCAGGTTCGACGTGGCTGCGAAACCCACGAGGTAGGCCGCGCGGGCGGCGGCCACGGCGGCGGCCTCATGGGTGCGCCGGGATCCCATCTCGAGACAGGGCCGGTCCCCGGCCGCCCCGACCATCCGGGCCCCCGCGGCCGCGATCGCGCTGTCGTGGTTGAGGATGGCGAGCACGAGTGTCTCGAGCAGCACGGTCTCAGCGAAGGTGCCCTCGACGGCGAGCACTGGCGTCTCGGCGAAAAACGGTTCGCCCTCGGCGAAGCCATGGATGTCGCCGCCGAAGCGGTAGTCCGCCAGCCACTGTGCCGTGACCTCGTCGATGACATCGGCGGCCCACAGAGCGGCTAGCTCGGGCGGCCCGAACCGGAAGTCCGCCAGCGCATCGAGCAGCCGGCCGGTGCCAGCGAACACACCAAAACGGCGACCCGGCGGCAATGATCGGGTGAAGACTTCGAAGACCACACGACGATCCGCCGCGCCGGACCGGAGCGCCGCGCGCAACATGGTCAACTCATAGTGATCGGTCAGGAGTGCCGTCGACATCCGGAACACGGTAGGGACGAACACGCTCCGATGCGCGCCGACCGGCGATTTGGCGGGCAGGGAAAGGGAGTGACTTCATCCCGCCTGGGCACGTTGGCCTGACAGTGCACGTCGGCCCGACAGTGCACGTTGGCCCGACAGTGGGTAAGCGTCGATTCCCACACGGCCTACACTACACGTTCCATCGACCTTCAGTAGCACACGGGAGAGCCTCGACGTGACCACGCTGATCAGCACTAGGCCGATCAGTACCAGGCCGATCAGCGCAACCCCGACCGGCCCGACGGCGAGCACGGGGAGGATGACTGCGAGAACGGTCAGTCACCTTCGGTCGCAACCCGAACAGAAACGCTCTCCGGGGACCCCCGGGGATCCCCGGGGTCGGCGTGCGATCGTCTTGACCGTGGACCACAGCAATGCCGGGATCTTCCTCGTCACTGTCGGCGGGGCGCTGTTCGCACTGCTGGTGCTTGGCGGCCGGGCGGGCCGGAGCATCGCGCGCGAGGTCTGGAGTCGTATCGGCTTCTTCCGCTGGATACTCCTCCTGATCATCGTTGTGATCGTTCTCGACCTCGCGGACGGACTTCCCAACCAATGAACATACATTCGACGGGAACACCCTCGCATAACACATGGCACCAGGGATGTTGCTGGAAGCCGCAAAATTACACCCACACGAGATGTTCGAATTATGTCACTGCACCCCTAGATGCCCGGCTCGTTATGCTCACTTCGCGTAACACGATTGTCGGACGAGAGGGTTGCGGGTGACCGGTCACACTTGGCTATGGACGCCGCCGCGTTCTACTCCCACCAGCGTTGGTGTGGGCCAACTCCTACGCGCGTACCGGCAGGCCCACGGCCTCACGCAGCAGCAGCTCGCCGACCGTCTGGGCTTCGACCAGTCCTACGTATCCAAGGTGGAGAGCGGCCGGCGGGCTATCCACGACATCTCGACGCTCCGTCACATCGCCCGCAATCTGGCGCTGTCCCCCGAGGACGTCGGCCTGGCTCCGGGATCAATGACGGACCGTCGCCGGGAGACTGCGCCGCGCAGTCCGGCGGCCGAGCAGGCCGCCGCGAGCCAACGCGCGTGGCGGCTCACCCGCGATCATCTCAACCACCATCGGATCAGCCTCGCCCGCGCGGCGGTGCGGCTCTACCCGGAAACCGACCGGCTCGGCAGCGGGCTACTGGCCCGGCCCGGCTGGGTGTGGGACACCCCGGTGGACATCGACGATGTCACCCTTGAGTGGCACGATAGCGCCGAGGCCCCCACGATCAGGGGGGACGAACCCGAGACGGCCGGTAGCCGGCCCCTGCTTGGTGGAGGCGGTCAGCAGAACCGCTACCAGCGCTACACGCGGGCGATGCGGGATCTCGACCGGCCGACTCTGTTCGAGAACCGGCTCAGCTTCCGCCTGCTCGATATCGGCGGTGACGGGACCGCGGGACCGTCGACGGACAACCATCCGTCGCTGAGCTTCGCCCACACGACGTACTTCGACGCCGTTGACATCTGCGAGACCGTCGCACACGAGACGGCGGCCGCGATGGCCGGCAGCGGACTGTCCTGGCCCGCGCTGCCCTTCCGGGCGCGCATCGGAGATCCGTTCGACTTCACCCGGCGGGCGGCCCTGCCGTCCATCAACACGCTCACGATCCGCCACGATCGCGGCGGTCAGGCGAGCTTCTTCCTGCACCGGCGCAGCGCGGGCTCGGTCGCGACCGCGGGCGGGGTGTACCACGTCATCCCGGCCGGGGTCTTCCAGCCGTCGGGCATCACCCCGTTCCACCATGAGGCCGACTTCGACCTGTGGCGCAACATCATGCGTGAGCTGAGCGAGGAGCTGCTGGGCAACCCGGAGCACGACGGCAGCTCGTCCAGCCCGATCGACTATGACACCGACGAGCCGTTCCGTTCGTTCGAGCAGGCGCGTCGGTCTGGCGCCATGCGGGTGTCGTACTTCGGGATCGGGCTGGACGCGCTCACCCTGTTCGGCGAGATCCTCACCGTCGTCGTGGTGGACGCCGACGCCTTCGACCGGCTGTTCGGCAGCATGGTCCAGACCAATGCCGAGGGATCAGTCGTCACCGCGGGTCCGAACCGGTCGGTGACCGAGGGCATCCCGTTCACCCACTCGGCGCTGCGCCGTCTCGTCGACACCGAGCCCATCGCCCCGTCGGCCGCCGCCTGCCTGGAACTCGCCTGGCGCCACCGGGAGATCCTCCTCGGGATGCGCGTGCGGGCCGCATCCTGATCCCGGACATGCGCGTCCTTGTCACCGGCGCGGCCGGCTTCATCGGCGGAGTGGTCACGGACATGCTCGCCACCGCCGGGCACCAGGTTACGGCGATGGTCCGCGAGCCGATGACCACGCCGCGGTTCGCCCCCGATATCGAGGTGGTGGCCGCGGACCTGCTCGATCCCCGCCAGCTGGCCGCGGCGGGGGTCAGCCGAGGATTCGAGGGAGTATGCCATCTCGCGGCCCTGACCCGGGTGCGGGAGTCGCGGCTGGATCCCGTGCGCTACTTCCAGACGAACCTGACCGGCACCATCAACCTGCTGGCTGCCTTGGAGGAGGGCGCCGAGCACACCGGAGTCGCACCCGCGTTCGTCTTCGGATCCACCTGCGCGGTCTACGGCAACGTCGACCTCGCGCGGATCCCGGAGACCTGCCCACCCGACCCGGTGAACCCCTACGGAACCTCCAAGTTCGCCGCCGAGCGGCTGCTGTCCCACCAGGCCGGCACCGGGCTGCTCGGCGCGGTGATCCTACGTTCCTTCAACGTCGCGGGTGCCGTCGCGGGACACATCGACCGCGACGGCAGCCGGATCATCCCGGCGGCGATCGCCGTGGCGAGCGGGTGCCGGGATGTGTTCCGGGTCAATGGGGACGGCCTCGCGCTGCGGGAGTACGTCCACGTCGTGGACATGGCAACGGCCTACCTGACGGCGCTGGTCGCCGCGCGCCCCGGGCACTGCGCGGTGTTCAACGTGGGCAGCGGCGTCGGGGTGAGTGTCACTGACGTGCTCGCCGCGGTCGGCCGGGTCTCTGGGCGCCCGGTCCGCCGCGTCCACTGTCCGCCGGTCTCCGAACCGAAGACGCTGATCGGTGACAGCACCCGGATCCGCGCCGATCTCGGCTGGAGTTCTCCGGCGTCGAGCATCGACCGCATCGTCGCCGACGTGTGGCGCTGGGGCCGGGGGCCGACACCGGCCGGGGCCGCCGCCCTGCCGCCACGCCAGCGGATCGCTCCGAGCATCACCTGAGACCCCGCGGGGCCCACACCGGCCCCGCGGTGGCCCACACCGGCCCCGCGGTGGCCCGCGGTGCGGCAGGCTCCGGCGGGCATCCCTCCCGGCTCTTTCTCCTGGCCCGAGGGCCACCCGCCAGCCAACATAAAGTAGCAGTCTGGTTGCAGGAAGGCATACTTCGCAAAGCCTTCCATCGGCCGGCCTATCCTCGTATACCTAATGCGACGGAGCTTCCCGTGCCGCCGGAGCTCGCCGGGAACAGCCGCAGGCCACCCGACGGAGCACCTGTTCATCTCCGCACACTAATCTGACGTCTGTCGTGACCCGGATCATCTCGGGGGCGGGCTCCACGCGCGGGCGCCGCCCGCACGACCGCGCCGCCCGCACGACCGACGACATGCTCCTTGGGGGAGACGAAAGTGGACGAGCAGACCGCTGGGACCGATAACCCGCGGCCCACATCGCGCCTGGTAGTCGACGTGGTCCGCGCGCTGCGCGGATGGGTGGTGATGGCCGCCGGCGGCGTACTTCTGCTCGGCTGCTACCTGGGCGTCTCCAAGGAGACGGACGTCGCTTTCCAACTACCCTACGTGGTCTCCGGCGGTTTCGGGGGGCTGGCACTCATCCTGGTAGGAAGTGCGCTGCTGGTGGCCGACCGCTTCGACGCCGCTCAGGCCGCCCAGGCCCACACCGCCGGCCAGGTCGACGACCTTCACTCACTGATCATCGCGGCGGCGGTCGCGGGTGCCGCACCCGAGGCCGGTCAGCCGGCCACCCGCCCCCAGGGCTCGTACCAGCAGACAGGCTCGTACCAGCAGACAACAGCCACGCACCAGCAGAACTCGCGCTTCGCCGCGACGGACCCCGGGGGCGGCCAGGCACCCGCTACGAACGCCACCACACCCGGCCAGCGCGCCTGACAGAGCCTGCGTTTCCCACGATGCCACGGCGCGGAAGGCGAGCAGTTCCGTGATCACATGTGACCCGGCGGACGGCGGCGACCGGACGGCCGGCGGCGGCAGGCTCCCAGGGAGTGCCCGGTGACCAGCATCGACCTGGGACTGGCGGGGATCTCCCTCGGGGCGATCGCCGCCCTGTCCGGGATCGGCCTGCTGGTCACCTACCGTACCAACGGGGTCCTCAACCTGGCCCAGGGCGGCATCGCCACGCTGGTGGCGTACGTCTTCCGCGAGATGGTGGTCGAGTGGGGGCTGCCGATCTGGCTGGCCGCCGTCATCGCGCTCGCCGTGCTGTCTCCCGGGATCGGCCTGCTGCTGGAGCGGCTGGTCTTCCGGCCGCTGGCCCGTCGCCGCGCATCGGCAGCCGAATCCCTGGTTGCCAGCCTCGGCGTGCTGGTCCTCACCCTCGGGATGACGGCGGGCATCTGGGGTCTGGGCTCGCGTAGCGACGCACCGAGCATCTTCCCGAACTCGTCGGTGAAGCTGTTCGGTGACACCCGGATCGGTGTCGACGCGCTGGCCGAGCTCGCGATGGTCGTGGTGTTCTGCGCGGTCATCGGCGTCATCGCCACCCGCACGGTGTTCGGCCGCCAGATCCGCGCGGTTGTCGACGACCGGCAGCTCGCCGAGCTGTCCGGTGTTCGCGCGGACCGGGTCGCCGCGGCCGGCTGGGCGGCGGGGACTACGCTCGCCGGCCTCACCGGCATCCTGCTCGCCCCCCGCTTCCAACTCACCCCGTACGGGCTGACCCTGCTGGTGCTGGAGACCTTCGCGGTGGTGGTGGCGGCCCGGCTGTCGAGCATGCCGGTGGCCGTCCTCACTGCCCTGGGCATTGCCGTCCTGCAGAGCGAACTCAAGCAGTTCACCCTCGACGGTGATGCGGGCCAGATCCTCACCGTCCTGCAGTCGAACCTGTTCATCGTCGCCCTGCTGGTCCTGCTGCTCGCGGTGCCGAAGCTGCGCGAGCTCGGCACCGGCGACTCCGGGACCACCGCCAGCTTCTCCAGTCGCGGCGCACCGCCGGCGGGCCCGGCCAGCCAGACCAAGGCCCGCCGTGACTTCCTGGGCAAGCTCGGCGGTGCCGCGCTGCTGCTCGCACCGCTCACCTTCGCCCCGTCCGATCTGCGTTCGGCGTTCATGGTGCCGGCGCTCGCCCTCATCTTCCTGTCGATGGTCATCGTCACCGGCTACAGCGGCCAGCTCTCCCTGGGCTCGGCCGGATACGCGGGCCTCGGGGCGCTGCTGTCACTCAAGCTCGCCAACGGTGACCTGTTCGGACTGCCGAAGCTGCCGGGCGTCGCGTCGATATTCATCGGTGCCCTGCTCGTCGCCCCGATCGGTCTGATCACCGGCTACCCGGCGATCCGCCGCCGCGGCCTCACCCTGGCGCTGACCACCTTCGCGGTCGGCGCCGTGGTCAGCCGTTTCGTCTTCGAGCAGCCGACCTTCGCGACCGGCCTCTACCTCGACCCGCTGACGTTCTTCGGCTGGGAGCTGCCCGACGAGGCGTTCTACGTCCTTGAACTGGCCTGCCTGGGCCTCGGCCTGTTCTTCGTGGGTAATCTGCATCGCGGTCGGCTCGGTCGGGCGCTGCTCGCCGTGCGTGACCATGCGGAGGGTGCGGCGGCGGTGGGGGTCGACGTCCGCAACCTCAAGCTGCTGGCCTTCACCGTCTCCTCCGTCGTCGCCGGGCTGGGTGGTGCGCTGCTGGTGCACAGCAGCTACTCGTTCTCCGCCGACGACTTCGCACCGTTGCAGAGCTTGCTGTGGTTCACCGCCGTGGTCGTCTTCGGCGCCGACAGCGCGGCCGGCGCGATCATCGCCGCGGCGTTCATCGTCACGATCGACGTGCTGGCGCCGGCCGGGTCCTCGATCCTCGCCATCGGCATCCTCGCCCTCGCCCTCGGCTGGATGCCCGGCGGCTTGGCCTCGGCCGTCCGGGGTCTGTTGCGGCTGCTCGCCCTCCACCTCGCGGACGGCTTCGTCGATCCCAACCATCGGGCACCGCGCCCGGTGCCGGTGCGCATCTCCGCCGTCGGATACCTGCCGGCGACCACTGGCATCACCGGCGTCACCGGGATCTCCGGGATCTCCGGGATCTCCGGGATCGGCGCGCCCCTGGGAGCCGCCCGGCCCAGGCCATCCGCGAGCTGGCCCCCGGGCCGCTCCTCGCCCGCGCTGCCACCGGGCTCGCCGCAGCCGACCCCGTTCGGGGCCAGCCTGCTGACCCTGGTGCAGGAGTATGCGGCCCGGTCGGGCGACGCACCGCTGGTGACCCCCGCGCCCCGCGGCGAGGGCGGTGGCCTGCCCGCCGACGTCTACCCCACCTCACCGGGTCACGTGGGCCACGAGCAGGGGGGTTCGGGACCCGCGGCGGCGACCTCCCTGCGGGACGGAGGCCGGGTATGAGTCGGCACGTGCTACAGGCCGTTGGCCTGGTCCGCCGCTACGGCGGTCTGACCGCGGTCGACCACGTCGACCTCGTCGCCCCCCAGGGCGTGATCACCGGTCTTATCGGCCCGAACGGTGCCGGGAAGTCGACGCTGTTCAGCCTGCTGACCGGGGTCGAGCAGCCCGACGAGGGCAAGGTCCTGCTCGACAAGAGCGACATCACGAAAATGCGGCCAGACATCCGGTCCCGGCGTGGTCTGGTGCAGACCTTCCAGGTTCCCTCGCTCTTCCCCACCCTCACGGTCGCGGACAACCTGCTTGTCGGCGCGGAGAACCGGCACCGAGACTATGCCGGCGGCCTGCTGGGCGTGGCGTCCAAGGGCCGAGGACACGTCAGCCGCCTCGTCGAGGAGACCCTCGGCTCTCTCGGCCTGTCCGACCTGCGGGACACCATCGCCGGCACGCTGCCCACCGGTGCCCTGCGGCTGGTCGAGTTCGCGCGAGCGCTGTGCGCCCAGCCGGACATCCTGCTGCTCGACGAGCCCGCCAGCGGCCTGGACAACGACGAGACTGCCAGGTTCTCGCAGCTGCTGCGCCGGACCGCCGACGACGGGGTCGGCATCCTGATCGTCGACCACGACGTCGACCTGGTCTTCTCCGTCGCCGACCAGGTGTACGCCATGGTCGGCGGTCGGG
>NZ_CDWWEW010000032.1:0-7169 GCF_977966315.1 Frankia sp. CeRuru1 | reverse complement strand
TGTACCTGGCCCAGGCTGCCCATCGCCACGATGAAACGGTCCTGAAGCAGCCGCAGGAGGCACGGTGACCACGGCGACAGCCGAACTCGAACTGACCGGGGCGCGGGCCGGCTACGGGACCGTGGAGGTCCTGCACGGTCTGGACCTCGCCATCCCCGCCGGCAAGGTCACCGCCCTGCTCGGGGTCAACGGCGCGGGCAAGAGCACCACCCTGCGGATGCTGGCCGGGCTGATCCCACTGCGTTCGGGCAGTCTGACCTGGCGCGGCGAGGACATCACCAAGATGTCCACCGTCGACCGGGCCCGCCGGGGACTGATGCTCGTGCCGGACGAACGGGCCGTCTTCGCCACCCTGTCGGTCCGGGACAATCTGCAGATCATCGCGGAAGCCAGCGGGCACCCCGACATCACCCCCGCGCTGGAGTCGTTCCCCCGGCTGCGGGAGCGGCTGACGCAGCGGGCCGGATCGATGTCCGGCGGTGAGCGGCGAATGCTGGCGCTCGCCCGCGCCCTGCTGGCCCGCCCCTCGGTCCTGATGGTCGACGAGCTGTCGCTCGGACTATCCCCGAAGGTCGCCGCGGACCTGTTCGGCTGGCTTGCGACGGTCGCCGCGTCGGGCACCACCGTCGTGCTCGCCGACCAGTACACCGAGCAGGCCCTGGCGATGGCGGACCTGGTCTACGTCCTGCACCGGGGCGAGCGGTCCTTCGCGGGCGCACCGGGGGAATTCCGGGCGTAGGGCCGCGAAAGGCCCCGGTGAAAGGCCCCGGTCGAGGTTCCCTCCGTGGCGCCGTGGAGGGTGCCCCGACCGGGGCCCGAGATCACTCGGGCGGTCCCGGACGGTCCCGCGAGAGATCAGCCGGCCTGGTAGGGCAGATCCGGGACGGTGAAGCAGTTGGTGTTCATGTCCTTGACCTGGGTCACCCAGCCGCCCTGGTTTCCGTTCGCCGAGTCCTGCCAACGGGCGACGTTGAGGCAGTTCTGCTCCTGCGACGGCGGTTCAGGCAACTTCTTGAAGTTCCGGCCGGTCGGGATGAGCAGGCCGTGACCGTCGTAGTCCTTGCCGCTGTTCATGTACGCCTCGACGCAGGCGCGGGTGACGTCGGCGCCGCAGGACCGGATCGCGTCGGTCAGCCACTGGGCCGAGGCGTAACCCTCGAGCATCCACAGGTTCGTCTTGGCCACCCGATCGGGCGCGGCCGCCTGCAGATCCTTCTGGAACGTGGCGACCGCGGGAATCTGGGTGTCCGCATAGTTGGCGGTGCCGCCAGTAGAGTAGATCGTGTTCCGGCAATTCGGGGAGGCATTGTAGACCTGGCGGACGTTGTTGGCCCAGCCCTGCGGCGGGGTCACCTTCGCCGTGATCGGCATTTTCTGGGACTCAATGGCGTTGCACAGCTGAGCGTTACCGCCGTCGTCCATCGCGTCGAAGACGATCTGGACGCCACGCCGCTTGAGGTCGAGGACCGTCGCGTCCCAACTCGGGGCGCCGAGATTGATCTGCTCCTCGATGACCGTGTAGCCCTCCTTGCGCAGGCCGTCCGCGATCGACTTGGCGTACCGCTCCGACGGGGCGACGTTGTAGTACACAACCCCGGCGACGTTGGTCTTCAGGTTCTGCTTGAACCAGCGGTAGGTCTCGGTCCCCGCGTAGAGCGTGCCGTTGTAGCCGGGACGGCTGCCGGTGCGCGGATAATAGCTGCCGTAGATCGAGTACAGGTGCGGATACTGATCGTAGGCTGCGGACACGGGCTGGCCGCCGATATCCGGAACACCCTTGGAGTTGATGTACTGCGCACCCGTGTAGTCGAACGCCGTCACCCCGGCGAGCGCGAAGACCTTCTCGTCGTCGACGAGCTTGTGCGCGCAGTTCGCGTTTCCGTCACCGGTGCCCTTGTCGTCACACTCGACGAGGTTCACGGTGCGCCCGTTGACTCCGCCCGCGGCGTTGAGCGCCTTGAAATAGGCCCGCGCCCCGTACAGTGAGGCGGAGAACGTGTCCGGCCCGAAACCGCTGCTCAGGCCGGCGATTGTACCGATCTTGATCTCGGTCGGCGTGACACCGATATCCGAGGCTGTGTTGTTCGACGCCCCGGCCGGTTTGTTGCCGGCCGAGGTCGTTCCGTTGTTACTGGCCCGGCTGCCGCAGGCGACGAGCGCCAGCGACGACAGCACAATGGCGGCGACGAGCGATCTCGCTCGCATGGACATGCTCTCCCCTGGTAGATCGGTGACGCTCGAAACGTTATTGCCGATCAACATCGTCGACGCGTCAACCTAACGACAGCCGGTCCCACTGCCGACTATGTACCGTTAGTTACATCAATGGGCGTTACGGACAAACATTCGGCGCCACCAGCTCCGACGCACCGGTGCGGTGCTCACGCGATCGGCCGGTGCCTTCCCCGAAGTCGGGGTGCTCCCCTCGGCCCCGTCTTCCCCGCCTTCCCGGCGTGCGGTACCCCTGCTCGCCGGCTCGTGGGTCTCCCTGCTCGCGGCCGTCCCCGCGGGCAGGGGCGCGCCGGCTACCGGCCGGCTGCCACCCCCGACGCCGTCGGCGCGCTCCGTGGGAGCCCGCCGCTCCCCGGAAAGCTCGGTTACCGTACCGCCCGGCGACGGCGAGGCATGCGACGCACCACCTGCCGCATCGAGCGAGGCCGGGACGATCGTGCTGCCCAACACGGACATCGCCTCGTCCAGAGCGGCCAAGGCCTGGCCGATCGCTGTGACCGGATCCTCGGCGCGCCCCGGGGCCGGCACGGCCGACGCCGCACCCGCCTCGACCGCCGCCGCCTCGACCGCCGCCGCACCCGCCTCGGCGACCGGGTCGGGCTCGACGACCTGCGACAGGACCAGCTCCGTCACCTCCGCTACCGGCGCCTCCGCTACCGGTGCATCGGCCTCGGTACCCGCCTCCGGGTCGCCAGTGGGTTCCACCTCCACGACCTCGACGACTTCGACGACCTCGACGACCAGCTCGGCGGCTGGCTCCACGAGCAGGTCCACCGGCTCGCCATCGACCGCCTGCTCATCGGTGCCTGTGGCCATGACCGCCTCGGCGGCGGCGACGGCAGGCTCAGAACCCACAGGAGCACGTTCAACCGACGCGGAGACGTCGGGAACAGGCTGGGCCGACGAGGACTCGGCCGACGCGAACGCATCGGGAACAGGCTCGGCCACGGCGGGAAAAGTGACCTCCTCGGCGAGCGCCGGGGGGGCGACGCCGGCGGATTCCACGGCAGGAGCGGATTCCGGTTCCTCGGGCGGCGAGGTCGCCGCGAGCGCCAGACGGTTGAGAATCAGGCCGTCGGGACCCTGACCCCGGTCCAGCCGCCCCGCCTGCGCGAGCTTCCGGCAGACCTGGTTCACCGTGCCCCGGCTCGCCCCGATCGCCGCCGCCAACCTGCCGTCGTCCAAACCCGCGGGAACCTTGGCAAGCTGGTCGAGTATCCGGTCAGCAACAGTAGCCACAAAGCGGGACGGTATACGCCATCTCCTATTCGCCGACAAGCGGGGTCACCCCACGCGGTAATCGTGTCCGTCCCGCTGCCGATGGCACTCGCAATGCCACTCTCGGCGGGCACCCGGTCCGCGGCGGCACACACCCCGCCCGGTCGCCCGATCCACGTCGTTCACGCCGCGACCGGCAGCGCCTCACCCAGGCGCAGCGGGAGCTGTCCCGCACGCGGCAGGGGTCGGTGAACCGGGAGAAGGCCCGGGCGAAGGTGGCGCGGATCCGCGACCGGATCCGCGACCGGATCCGGGATCATCTGCACACGCTGTCCGCGAGGATCATCCGCGAGAACCAAACGGTGGTCGAAGCATGGGGCCACGGCGAGCAAGGGCCACGGCGGCGGGCTTAGCCCGGCCGTCGCCGGGAAGGTCATGCGGCGAGGCGTGCCGGGAGCGGCCTGGGACGCACCGATATCAACAGTGGCCGGACTCGCTTTGCCGGGCGGAATGTTGCGGGATGTCCCAAGCAGGCCGCGCCGCGCCCGTGGGCCGGTCGGGGAGGCAGCCATGACGCAGTCAGCCTCGGGTCCCGAGCAGTTCGACCCGGGTTCCATCGCAGCCGACTCCGAACGGTCGTGGTACCGCGAGGATGCTCCCCTGGAACCCGCGGAGATGCTTGACAGCGACGATCTCGGCTCGACGGATGCCGGCCGAGATCCATTGGACGACAGTTGGGATGCACCCGACAGACCGAGTGCCGGCGTCCGCTATCCGAGCACACCACGTGAGGAGCGTGCGGGGTCGTCCTTCGATCGGCAACTCGCCGCAGAAACGCCGGACGCCGACCCCTACCTGGAAGCCGAGCGGCGGGAGTCCGGGGCTGTTCTCGACGCCGACGCATACGGCGAGGGGACGACGACCCTCGCGGAGGATTACGACGCGAACTTCGCCGTTCCCAGCATCGTCACGCCGGACGTGGGTGCGCGCACGGCTGAGGAGGGCGCCCTGCACCTGGAATGAGGGCGCTCTGCGTGCTCGCGAGAATACGAAGTACTCGTGAGAATACGAAGTGCTCGCGAGAATACGAAACGCCGATGGTTCGGTCGACGGTCCAACCGGCTCCCGGTTGGACCGTCGGTTGCGACAGACGGTTGCCACGGAGGGCCGGCTCAGGCCGGGGCCGACCCAGGCAGGTCCGGAACGCCACCGGCGGCTTCCCGCCTGCGGTAGGCAAGTCCCGCGAAGACCTCCATGGCGACGCGATGGGCGCTGTTGACCGTCGTTTCCGCGTGGTCGTACGGCGGGGAGACTTCGACGATGTCGGCAGCCACGAGCGGCGTGTCGAGCGCGATCTGACGGACCGCCCGCAGCAGGTCGGCCGGGGTCATCCCCCCGGGTTCCGGGGTGCCGGTGCCCGGCGCGAACCCCGGGTCCAGGACATCGATGTCGACCGACAGGTACAGTGCCCGGCACCCGTCCGTGGCCCGCGCGATCGCGTCCACGACGACGTCACGGCTGCCCCGCTGCCAGATCTCGTGCATGAGATGCCAGGTCATCTCCTGCTCGCGCATCCAGGCGAACACGTCCGGCGGCGGCCAGTAGCCGCGTAGCCCCACCTGGACGAAGTTGCGTCCACGCACGGCACCGGACTCGATGAGCCGTCGCATCGGAGTGCCATGCGAGGCGAGGTTGCCGTCGATGACGTCCGCGGTGTCGGCATGCGCGTCGAAGTGCAGCAGACCGAGTTCACCCCAGCCCACGGCGTCGGCCACGCCGGTTGCGGCCGGCCAGGTGATCGAGTGGTCGCCACCGATGACGAGCGGGATCGTGCCGAGCCCGGCGATCTGCGCAACCTTGGCCCGGATGTTGCGATGGGACGCCTCGGTGAGCCCGTGCGGACAGTGCGCGTCGCCGGCGTCGACGGCGTCGAGCCAGTCGAAGATCTCGATACCGAGGTCGAGATGGTAGGTGCCGGGGTTGTAGGCATTGGCCCGCATCGCCCGGGGGCCGAACCGGGCGCCGGGACGGTGGGTCGTCGAGATGTCGAACGGAGCACCGACGACGGCGACGTCGGGCCGGCGGGCTGCCAGCGCCTCCGTCCCGGGCAGCCAGGGCAGTCCGCAGAAGGTCGCGAGCCCCGCGTAGCCGGGGGCGTCCGGGCCCGGCTCACGATCGCCGTTTCGTGCCGTCATCTGTCCCTCCGATCGGGCCCTATCCACTGTCCCACGGTCCGCCACCCCCCGGTCCGCTGTCCCACGGTCCGCCACCTACTGGTCCGCGCCCCGGTTACGCTTCTCCGGTGGAGGTCGCGGCACCGCACCCAGACCACCCGGCACACACGGCGTCGGAACCGACCGGCGCGGCCATGGCTCTGAGCACCCCAGGCACCCCAGGCACCCTGAGCGCCCCGGGCGCCCCGGGCGCCCCGGGGACGACCATCGGCGCGGGCCGGGTCTGGTCACCGCGGGCCCGGTTGGCGGGTTTTGCCGTGCTCGGTGTAGCCGCCGTCGGCGTCTGCGGCCGGGTGTACCTCGTCGACCCCGCCCAGCCGGGCCACTACCCCACGTGCCCGTTCCGGTGGGCCACGTCCCTGGACTGCCCGGGTTGCGGCGCCCTCCGCGGCCTGCACCAGCTTCTGCACGGACACCTCGCGGCCGCGGCCGACTACAATGTCTACTTCGTCATCGCCGCCCCGATGCTGGTGCTCGGCTGGATCGTGGCGGTGGCGCGGGCGGCCGGCTGGCGCCGCCCGTTGCCCCGGGTACCGGCCCGCCTGCTTCCCGCCGTTCCGATACTGATCATCGCCTTCTGGGTGCTGCGGAACCTGCCGTTGCCCGGCTGCCGCTGGCTCGCCTCCTGAAGCCGGCGGCTCAACGGCGGCCCAGCAGGTAGCAGGCGATGGCGGCGGTCGCCGCGACGTTCAGTGAGTCGACCCCGTGCGCCATCGGAATCCGGACCCGGGCTGTCGCCGCCGACTGCGCCGCCGCCGACAGCCCGGCGCCCTCCGTGCCCAGCAGCAACGCGACCCGGGCCGCCTCTGTCACCGGTGCGGGTGCGGGTGCGGGCGCGGGCGCGGCGCAGGCGGTGAGTCCGGCCGCGAAGGAGCCAAGATCCTCGGCGTCCGCCGCCGGAGTCAGCGCCAGCAGCGTGAACCCGGCATCCTGCAGCAGACCGAGGGCCTCCGGCCAGGGTTCGAGCCGGGCATAGGGGACGGCGAACACCTCCCCCATCGAAACCCGCACAGAACGCCGGTAGAGCGGATCGGCGCAGCGCGGGCTCAGGAGCACCGTGTCCATCCCGAGTCCCGCGGCCGAACGGAAGATCGCCCCCAGGTTGGTGTGGCTCACGATGTCCTCACACACCAGTACCCGCCGGGCGTCGACCAGGAGGTCGGCCGCGGCGCGGGGCGGCCGGCGGCCCATCGCCGCAAGCGCCCCCCGATGCACCTCGAAGCCGGTGATCGCCGCGAGCACGTCGGGTCCCGCGACGTACACCGGAACGTCGGCGCCGAGGTCCGCGGGCACAGCCGTCAGGCGCGCGGGCGAGACCAGGACCGAACGCGGCCGGTAGCCGGCCCGCAGCGCCCGGATGATCACCCGTTCGCCCTCGGCGATGAACAGTCCGTCGGCCGGCTCCCGCCGACGGCGCAGCGCGACGTCGGTCAACGAGATGTAGTCGTCGACCCGGGGATCACCCGAATCTTCGATCATGATGAC
>NZ_CDWWEW010000031.1:8653-25649 GCF_977966315.1 Frankia sp. CeRuru1 | reverse complement strand
CGTTCTGCTCCCACAGTCCCCAGGCCAGCGACACACTGGGCCGACCCTCCGCACGCCGCCGGGCCATCAACGCGTCGAGACAGGCGTTCGCCGCGGCGTAGTTACCCTGCCCGGCCGAACCCAGCAGGGCGGCGGCCGAGGAGAAGGTCACGAAGGCGTCCAGGTCGGCGTCCCGGGTCAGCTCGTCGAGGTGCTGGACGGCGTCGACCTTGGGCGCGAACACCGCGGCCATCCGCTCCGGCGTCAGCGCGCCGACCACGCCGTCGTCCAGCACGCCGGCCAGGTGCACGACCGCGCACAACGGGTGCCCGGCAGCGACACCCCTCAGGAGCGCGGCCACCTCGTCGCGGTCGGCGACGTCGGCCGCGACCAGCGCGACGTCCTCGGCGCCCAGCATGCGCAGCTCGTCCGCGAGTTCCCGGGCGCCCTCGGCCTCCGGGCCGCGCCGGCTGGCCAGCAGGAGGTGCCGGACGCCGTGCTCGGTCACCAGGTGCCGGGCCACGACGCCGCCCAGCGAGCCGGTGCCACCGGTCAGGAGCACGGTGCCGCCGGGCCGGAAAACAGGCCGCTCCCCGACTGTCCCGTCTCCGTCCGCCGTGCCGTGACGGACCATCCGCGGCACGCTCAGCGCCGACCCGCGGACGGCGACCTGCGGCTCGCCTGAGGCCAGCACAGCGGCCAGCACGAGCTCCACCTCCGCGCCGGGCTCAAGGTCGAGCAGGACGATCCGGTCCGGGTGCTCGGCCTGGGCGGCGCGGACCAGTCCCCAGACCGCGGCGCCGGCCGGGTCGGGCACGTCGCCGTCCGCCGCCTGCACCGCCGTGCGGGTCAGGACCACGAGCCGGGAGCTGGCAGGGCCGGACACGGCCAGCCATGCCTGCAGCGCGGCCAGCACCTGGCAGGTCCGCCCGAGCGCGTCGTCGCCGACCGCGCCGTCCAGCACCGCGACCGGCGCACCGAGGCCGGCGACGTCCTGGGCGGTGGCGATTCTGGCGACCGCCGGCAGTGCCGGCGCGTCAGTGGCCGGCCGCAGCTCGCTCCATTCCAGGTGAAACAGCAGGTCCCGATGCTCGTCGGCGGCCGCGCCGATCTGCTGCGCCGAGACCGGCAGTGACACGAGCGAGTCCATCGTGACCACGATCTCGCCGGATTCGTCGGCCGCCTGGAAGGACAGCGCGTCCGGGCCGGCCGGGGCCACCCGCACCCGCAGGGCCGACGACCCGGCGGCGTGCAGGACCAGCCCGTTCCAGGCGAACGGCAGCACCGCCCGTTCGTCGTCCGGGTTCACGAACGCGTTGGTGTGCAGGGCGGCGTCCAACAGCGCGGGATGGATGCCGAACCGGCCGGCCTGCTCATGCTGGTCGCGCGGCAGTGCCGCCTCCGCGAACACCTCCGCGCCCCGCCGCCACACCGCGCGCAGGCCCTGGAACGCCGGGCCGTACGCGTAGCCGCGGGCGACGAGATCGGTGTAGAAGTCGGCGATCTCGACCGGCTCGGCGCCCGGTGGCGGCCACGCCGCGAAGTCGACCGCCGCCGCGGCAGCCCGGTGCGCGCCGTCCGACAGCAGGCCGGTGGCGTGCCGGCTCCAGGAACCGGCCGGGTCGTCGTCCCGCGCGGAGTAGACGTCGATCGTGCGGGTGCCGTTCGGGCTCGGCCCGCTGACCGCCACCTGGACCCGGACGCCGCCCTTCTCCGGCAGCGCCAGCGGCGCCTCGATCACAAGCTCGTCCAGCACGCCGCAGCCGAACTCGTCGCCGGCCCGGACGGCGAGGTCGACGTACACCGTGCCCGGCACGATCACGTGGTCGCGCATCGCGTGGTCGGCCAGCCAGGGGTGGGTCTTCAGCGACAGCCGGGAGGTGAAGGCCAGGCCGTCGGACTGCGGCAGCGGCACGATCGCGCCGAGCAGGGGGTGATCGCTCGGGGTCAGGCCCAGCGAGGCAGCGTCCGAGCGCCCGGAGCCGAGCTGCAGCCAGTAGTGCCGGCGGTCGAAGGCGTAGGTCGGCAGGTCGTTCCAGCCGGATCCGCTGCCCGGGACAGCGAGGGCCATGGCCGGAAGCACCGGAGCCCAGTCGAGGTCGACGCCGCGGACGAACAGCTCGGCCATCGAGGTCATCAGCCGGCCCAGGCCACCCTCGTCACGGCGCAGCGACCCCACGGCCGTGGCCTGCGGGACGGCGCCGTCCCCGTCCCCGCGGCCGTCGACGATCTCGCTGATCGGCTGGACGAGGACCGGGTGGGCGCTGGCCTCCAGGAACATCCCGTGCCCGCTCGCGAGCAGGTCCTCGACCGCTGGGGCGAAACGGACCGGCTGACGCAGGTTCCGGAACCAGTACCCGCCGTCCAGCACGCCGGCCTCACGCACCCACTCGCCGGTGACCGTGGAACGGAACGGGATGGTCGGCGCCTGCGCGCGGATACCGGCGAAGGCGTCGGACAGGGTGGAGCGGACCGCCTCCACGTGGCCGGTGTGGGAGGCGTAGTCGACGGTGATCCGACGCACCCGCACGCCCTGGTCGGTCAGTTCCTCCAGTGCGTCGTCGAGCGCCTCGGCGTCGCCGGCGATCACGACGCTGCGCGGCCCGTTGACGGCGGCGATCTCGATCCGGCCCGACCAGCGGGTGATCCGGTCGGCGGCCTCCGCCTCGCTCAGCGCGATCGAGGCCATGCCGCCGCGCCCGGACAACCGCTCACCGATCGCCTGGCTACGCACGGCCACGATGCGGGCGGCGTCGTCCAGGCTGAGCACGCCGGCCACGCAGGCGGCCGCGATCTCGCCCTGCGAGTGGCCCACGACGGCGTCCGGCAGCACCCCGACCGACTGCCAGAACGCGGCCAGGCCGAGCATGACGGCGAACCCGGCCGGCTGAACGACGTCCACCCGGTTCGCCAGCTCCGGCGGGGCGTCGCCGCGCAGCACGTCCACCACCGACCAGTCGACCCAGCGTTCCAGGGCCGCCGCGCACTCGGCGATCCGGGCAGCGAACACCGCTGAGGTGTCCAGCAGTTCCCGGCCCATGCCGGCCCACTGCGTGCCCTGGCCGGGGAACACCCATACGAGCTTGCCGGGCGAGCCGGCCCGCCCGGTCACCGCTGCCGGCGTGCTCTCGCCGCGGGCGAGGGCGGCCAGGCTGTCGCGGGCCTGGCCGGCGGACCGGGCCACCACCACCGCGCGCTCGGCGAACACCGCCCGCCGGGTGGCCAGCAGGCCAGCCATCCGGGGCAGCATGTCCTCCGGGGTTTCGCCGAGAGCGTCGAGGTAGCTGACGAACCGCTCGAGCTGGCCGGTCAGGGATGCGGGTGCGGCGGCGGTGACCACGAGCGGCACCGGACCGGACGGCGTTCCGGACGCGGGCGCCACGCCGGGGGGAGCCGCTGCGCCGGATGCCGCCGCCGCGGCGGGAGCGGGCCGGGCATCGGGGGCGGGGACAGTCGCGGCCTCCCGTGCGGGCTCGGCCGCGGGCGCCTCCTCGACGATCAGGTGGGCGTTGGTCCCACTCGCGCCGAACGCGGACACTCCGGCCCGGCGGGGGTGCCCGTTCACCGGCCAGGGCCGGGCCTCGGTGAGCAGCGCGATGCCGCCGGACGACCAGTCGGCCTGCGGGGTAGGCGCGTCGACATGCCGGGTGGCGGGCAGCACACCGTGCTGCAGCGCGAGCACGGTCCGGATCAGCGCGGCCACCCCGGAGGCCGCCTGGGTGTGCCCGATCACTGACTTCACCGAGCCCAGCCACAGCGGGGAGTCCGCGTCGCGGCCCTGGCCGTAGGTCGCCTGCAACGCCTGGATCTCGATCGGGTCACCGAGCACGGTCCCGGTGCCGTGGCCCTCGACGGTGTCGACGTCGGCCGGCTCCAGGTCGGAGGCGGCGAGCGCCCTGCGGATCACCCGCTGCTGGGCCGGGCCGTTCGGCGCCGTCAGCCCGTTCGAGGCGCCGTCCTGGTTCACCGCCGAGCCGCGGACGACGGCCAGCACCTGGTGACCGTGCTCGCGGGCCCGGGACAGCTGCTCCAGCACGACGACGCCGACGCCCTCGGCCCAGCCGGACCCGTCGGCGCAGGCGGCGTAGGACTTGCAGCGGCCGTCGAACGCGAGCGCCCGCTGCCGGGCGAACCCCACGAAACCACCGGGCGTGGCCATCACCGTGGAACCGCCGACCAGCGCCATCGAGCACTCGCCGCGGCGCAGGGCCTGTGCGGCCAGGTGCACGGCGACCAGCGACGACGAGCACATCGTGTCGACCGTGACGGCGGGGCCTTCCAGACCCAGGGTGTAGGATACCCGGCCGGAGGCCACGCCGCCGGCGGTGCCGAGCGCGCGTTCCAGGCTCAGGAAGCCCTCGTACCCGCTGAGATCGGGGGCGTAGTCCTGGTGCACGACACCCGCGTAGACACCGACGTCGCTGCCGCGCAGGCTGTGCGGATCGATACCGGCCCGTTCCAGCGCCTCCCAGGACACCTCGAGCAGCTGGCGCTGCTGCGGGTCCATGGCGAGCGCCTCGCGCGGGGAGATACCGAAGAACCCGGCGTCGAACTGGCCGGCGTCGTGCAGGAAGGCACCCTCCCGCACATAGGTCGTGCCCGGGTTGTCGGGGTCGGGGTGGTACAGGCCCTCGAGGTCCCAGCCGCGGTCCTGCGGAAACGGCGTGTAGACGTCGGTGCCGTCGGTCAGCACCCGCCAGAGATCCTCCGGGGTGCGGATCCCGCCCGCGTAGCGACAGGCCATCGACACAATCGCGATTGGCTCGGCGACAGCCGCGGCGAGCCGGCTGTTCTCCTGCTGCAGCCGCGTGTTCTCCTTCAGTGAGACACGCAGTGCATTGACGAGTTGCTCGTCAGGCGCCGGCATATCGATCCCTTCGTGGTCGTCCGCTGGCTGTGCTCGTGGGGCTCCCGGCGGGGCCTATCCGGCCGCGTCGAGGGCGCGTTGCACGAGCGCCGCAACATCCATGCCGTCGATCAGGTCGAAGTCGTCGCCCGGGATGGCGGCGGGGAACGCAGTCGGGTCCGGGGTGTCCGTGTCGCGCCCGTCACCGTCCGAGCCGCCGTCTGTGCGGCCGTCGGAGGCGGCCAGCGCGAGCAGGGCCGGCAGCAGGCCGGCCTGCTCGATCCGGGCGAGCGGCACAGACGCCAGGACCTGCCGGACCTCCTCCTCCCGCGCGGCCGGGTCGTTCTCCGGCTCGCGCAGCAGCTCCTCGCGCAGGTGGCCGACGAGGGCGTCCGGGGTCGGGTAGTCGAAGATCAGCGTGGTCGGCAGCCGCAGCCCGGTGGCAGCGTTCAGGCTGTTGCGCAGGTTCACCGCGGCCAGCGAGTCGAACCCGGCCTCCTGGAATGCCTGCAGGGCCCCGATGGCCTCACCGCTGCCGTGGCCGAGCACGGTGGCGGCGTGGCCACGGACCAGCCGGAGCAGCATCCGGTTGCGCTCCGCCTCGGGCACCGCCCGCAGCGAGCCCACGAGCGCGGACGCCGAGTCGCTGTCCTGGTCGGGCTGGGCCGCCCGCAGCGCTGCCGCGGCCTCCTCCAGATCGGCGAAAAGCGGGCTCGGGCGGACGGAGGTGAACGCCGGCATGAACGCCGACCAGTCGATGTCGACGACGACGACGGACCGGTCGTCCGCCTCGACCGCCTGTTCCAGCGCCGTCACCGCCACGTCCGGCGCCATGGGCAGCACGCCCCGCCGGCGCAGCTGGGCGAGGGTGTTCTCGTCCATGCCGATCCCGACCTCGTCGAGCGCGCCCCACGCGATCGAGGTCGCCCGCAGCCCACGCCCGCGCCGTGCGTCCACGAGCGCGTCCAGGACGGCGTTGGCCGCGCCGGACATGCCCTGGCCGCCACCGCCCCACACCGCGGCGATCGAGGAGAACACCACGAACGCCTGGAGCGGTGTGTCCGCGAAGCGCTCTGCCAGCCACTGCGCCTGGTCGACCTTCGCGGCGAAGACGGCGGTCACATCGTCCGGCCCGCTGGCGTCAACCATGCTGGTCCAGGTGATGTCGGCGGCGTGCATGACGCCGGTCAGCGGGCGCTGGGGACCGGCCGCGGCGAGCAGGGCGTCGAGCCCGGCGGTGTCACCGGCGGGGCAGGAGGTCACGATGGTGGCCAGCCCGAGCTCGGCCAGCCCGGCGCGCAGCCGGTCCACCGGGTCGGCTTCGCCGCCGCTGTCGGCAGGGTCAGGGCCGGCCGGCGCCGCACCCGACGGGGTCGACGTGGTGACGAGGAGGTGCTCGGCGCCGCCGCGGGCCAGCCAGAGCGAGGCGTGCCGGCCCAGTCCTTCCGCACCGCCGGTCACCAGCACCGTGCCACTCGGGCGCCAGTGGCCTTCGGCCGGCTCGGGTGCGGGGCGGCGCACAAGCCGGCGGCCGTAGACGCCGGACCGGCGGATCGCGAGCTGGTCCTCTCCGGTGTCGCCGGCCAGGACGCCGAGCAGGTGCCGGAGGGCGCGCCCGTCCAGGCCGGCGGGCAGGTCGACGAGGCCGCCCCAGCGATCCGGGTGCTCCAGGGCGACCGCCCGGCCCAGGCCCCACAGCGCCGCCTGCGCCGATGCGGTCACGGCGTCCTGCACGCCGATGTTCACCGCGCCGCGGGTCAGGCACCACAGCGGTGCGGTCATGCCGACGTCCCCGAGGGCCTGCACGAGGGTGAGCGTGCCGAGCGTGACCTCCCGCGGGGTCGCCACGCACGCGTCGTCCGGGGTGAGCCTCCCGCTGTCCAGGGCGAGCAGGGAAAGTACGCCGGAGACATCGCTGCTGGCGGCGGTTGCGGTGATCTGCCGGGCGAGGGCGGGCCGGTCGGCGCCGCGCGGCACCTCCAGTCCGACGGCGTCCAGACCCAGGTCGGTCAGCGCCTGGACGACACCGGCCGGATCTGCTCCGCCGGTGGCCGGCCGGAGCACCAGCCACCGCCCGATCGGGACGCCCGACGGGTCCCGCTCCACTGGCTGCCAGGTGACGTGGTGGCGCAGCTGCAGCGCCGCGGACCGTTCCCGGCGCCGGTCGCGCCAGTTCAACAGCAGCGGCAGCACCGGCGCCAGCACGCCGGCCCCGCCGCTGGCCAGACCGAGGAGTCGGCCGAGCACACCGGGGTCGGCCTGTTCGACGGCGGCCCAGAACTCGGCGTCCTCGCCGCCATCCGCCGTGCCGTCCGGGTCACCCGCGTCGCGCAGCCAGTAGCGCTGGCGGTCGAACGCGTAGGTGGGCAGCTCCACCCGGTGGCCGCCGGCGGGCGGCAGCACGCTCGCCCAGTCGACGGTGACGCCTGCCGCGAACAGCTCGCCGAGCGAGGCCAGCAGCCGGCGCCGCCCACCGTCGTCGCGGCGCAGCGTGCCGGTCGAGGCGAGGGTGACACCGGCCGCCTCGGCGGCCTCGGTGACCGGCTGGACGAGTACGGGGTGCGGGCTGACCTCGACAAAGGTCGTGAATCCAACCTTGATCAGGTCTGCCACCGACGGCCCGAAGAGCACCTGGTCGCGCAGGTTCCGGTACCAGTAGCCGCCGTCGAGCACACCGGCGTCGCTGACCCAGCCCTGGAGCAGGGTGGAGTAGAACGGAAGGGCCGGGGCCTGCGCCTCGATCCCGGCGAGGACCTCCGCCAGCACCGGTTCGAGCGCCTCCACGTGCGCGGTGTGCGAGGCGTAGTCCACCGCGACCCGCCGAACCCGGACGCCGTCGGCAGCCAGACTCTCCAGCACGCCGTCCAGCGCATCGCTGTCGCCGGCCACCACGACCGACGCCGGGCTGTTCACCGCAGCGACCGACACCCGGCCGGCCCACGGCTCCAACCACCGCGCCATCTGGGCCTCCGGCAGCGCCACCGAGGCCATCCCGCCCCGGCCGGCGAGGCCGGACGCGATGGCCTGGCTGCGCCGGGCCACCACCCGGGCGGCGTCGGCGAGGCTCAGCGCGCCGGCCACGAACGCGGCGGCGATCTCGCCCTGCGAGTGGCCGATCACGACGTCCGGCACGACCCCGGCAGCCGCCCACACGGCCGCGAGGCCGACCATCACGGCGAAGCTGCTGACCTGGACGACGTCCACCCGGTCGGCGAACCCGTCCCCGACCTCGCCGCGCAGCACGTCCTCCAGCGACCAGTCGATCCATGGCCGCAACGCTTCGGCACAGGCCCGGACCTGCTCGACGAACACCGGATTCGTGTCCAGCAACGCGCGACCCATGCCGGGCCACTGTGCGCCCTGGCCAGGGAACACCCATGCCAGCTTGCCGGCCGCCGTCGCGGCGGGGCCGGTGACGACACCCGGGTGGCTCTCGCCACGGGCCAGCGCCCGCAGCCCGGTCAGGGCCTCGCCGTTCGTCGCGGCGAGCACCACCGCCCGTCGTCCCAGAGTCGCCCGCTGGGTGACGAGCGCGGTCGCGAGGTCGGGCAGCGGGACCGGGGTGTCGACAAGCTCGGCCAGCCGGGCTGCCTGCCCGGCCAGCGCGGGCGCGGTCCGGGCCGAGACCACGAGCGGCACGAGCTCGTCCGCCCGGGTGGGGTCGGCGTGGGGCCGCCGAGCGCGATCGCCGGCCGGGACTGGACCTTCACCGGCCTGGCCGTCGTCGGCCGCCGGCGCGGCCGCGGCGGCCGGAACCTCGCCGACGACCGGCTCCTCGCCGGGCGCCTCCTCGAGGATGACGTGCGCGTTGGTACCGCTGGCACCGAACGACGACACGCCCGCTCGCCGCGGCCGGCCGTCCCGGACCCACTCCCGTTCCGTTGTCAGCAGTTCCACGGCGCCTTCGGCCCAGTCGACCTGGCCGGTCGGCTCGGCGACGTGCAGCGTGGCCGGAAGGACTCCGTGGCGCAGCGCCTGGACCGTCTTGATCACGCCGGCCACCCCGGCCGCGGCCTGGGTGTGGCCGATGTTGGACTTCAGCGAACCCAGCCACAGCGGCCGGCCCGGCTCCCGGCCCTGCCCGTACGTGGCCATCAGCGCCTGGATCTCGATCGGGTCGCCGAGTGTCGTGCCGGTGCCGTGGCCCTCCACGGCGTCGACGTCGGCCGGGGACAGCCCGGCGCCAGCCAGGGCCTGCCAGATGACCCGCTGCTGCGACGGGCCGTTCGGCGCCGTCAGCCCGTTCGAGGCGCCGTCGGAGTTGACGGCGCTGCCCCGTACCAGCGCGAGCACCCGGTGCCCGCGCCGCCGTGCCTGCGAGAGCCGCTCCAACAGCAGGACTCCGACGCCCTCGGACCAGCCGGTGCCGGCCGCCGTCGACGAGTAGGACCGGCACCGGCCGTCCGCGGACAGCCCGCGCTGCCGGGAGAACTCCAGGAAGGCATCCGGGCTCGCCATCACGGTCGCGCCGCCGGCGAGCGCCATCGAGCACTCGCCGCGGCGCAGCGCCTGCGCGGCCAGGTGGATCGCCACGAGCGAGGAGGAGCAGGCGGTGTCGACCGTGACGGCCGGCCCCTCGAACCCGAACACGTACGACACCCGGCCCGAGGCCACGCTGGACGCCGTCCCGGTCATCACATAGCCCTGCGCGTCCTCCGGCACCCGCCGCAGCCGGGTGACGTAGTCGTGGTGGACGATCCCGGTGAAGACGCCGACGTCGCGCCCACGCAGCGAGAGCGGGTCGATCCCGGCCCGTTCCAGCACCTCCCAGGACGTCTCGAGCAGCAGCCGCTGCTGCGGGTCCATCGCGAGCACTTCGCGCGGGGAGATGCCGAACAGTGCGGCGTCGAAGAGGGCGGCGTCGTTGAGGAACCCGCCGGAGCGGGTGTAGCTGGTGCCGGCGTGGGCGGGGTCGGGATGGTAGAGCCGGTCGACGTCCCAGTCCCGGTCGGCAGGGAAGTCGCCGACAGCGTCCCGGCGGTCGCGCAGCAGGGACCACAGCGCCTCCGGGCTGTCGGCGCCGCCGGGCAGCCGGTTGGCCATGGCCACGATCGCGATCGGCTCGTCCGGCTCGCCCGGTGCCGCGAGGACCGGCATCCCAGCCGCCGGCTCGGCGTCGCCGGACAGCCGCCCGAGCAGGTGAGTGGCCAGCAGCCCAGGCGTGGGGTGATCGAAGACAAGCGTGCTGGGCAGCTCCACGCCGGTGAAGTCGCGCAGCCGGTTGCGCAGCCGGACCGCTCCCAGCGAGTCGAAGCCCAGGTTCTTGAAGGGTTGGTCGGGGTCGAAGCCCTCGTCGGGGGTGTCCGTGCCATGGCCGAGCACCACGAGCACGCTCTCGCGGACCAGGTCGGCCAGCGCCCTGGCCCGCCGGGCGCGGTCGGGGTCGGCCAGGCGCTCGTCCGGACGGACGCGGCGATCCGCGGGGTTCTCGAACACCGCGTCCGGGCGGTCCGGGTCGCTCGCGGACCCGGCGGCGGCCGCAGCGAGGCCCGCGGAGCCGGCCTGCACCCAGTAGCGGCGGTGTTGGAAGGCGTAGGTCGGCAGGTCCACGTTCGGGGCGGGCACACCGTCGCGGCCCAGGAACGCCGGCCAGTCGACTGCCACGCCGTGGGTGTGCAGCTCGGCGAGCGCGGTGCGCACAGCAGCGCTCTCGGCGGTGTCGGCCGGCAGCACAGCCACCGCGTGCAGGGCCGGGCGTCCGCTCAGCGCCTCGTCCGGAAGATCCAGAAGCATCGCGGTCAGGACCCCGCCGGGGCCGAGCTCCAGGACATGGGCGGCGCCCTCGGCCCGCAGCGCCGCGACGGCGTCAGCGAACCGGACGGGCTGGCGGACCTGCTCCACCCAGTAGTCCGGCGTGGCCCACCGGCCCAGCCGGTCGGGCCCGCCGGTGAGCGTGGAGACAACCGGCAGCCCAGCGGGCCGGTAGGTCAGCCGCTCGGCGACCGCCCGGAACTCGGTGAGCATCGGCTCCATCAGCGCCGAGTGGAAGGCGTGGCTGACGGCGAGCCGGTGGGTGCGCCGCCCCTGGGCCGCCAGCTCGGCCGCGACGGCCAGCACAGCGTCCTCGGCCCCGGACAGCACGACGGCGCCGGGCCCGTTCACCGCGGCCAGGCCGGCCGCCCCGGCCGTCCGCTCCAGCAGCGCAGTGACCTCCTCCTCGCTCGCCTGGACGGCGACCATCGCGCCGCCGTCGGGCAGGGCGTCCATCAGCCGCCCGCGGGCGGCGACGAGCGCGGCGGCGTCCTCGAGGTCGAGCACACCGGCGACGTGGGCCGCGGCCAGTTCGCCGATCGAGTGGCCAGCCGCCAGGTCTGCCTGCACGCCCCAGGCGGCGAACAGCCGGAACAGCGCGGTCTCCAGCGCGAACAGCCCTGCCTGGGCGTAGACCGTGCGCTCCAGCAGCGCCGCGTCGTCCGAGCCGGGCGCGGCGGAAAGCACCGCGCGCAGCGGCCGGGCGAGGTGGCCGTCCAGGTGGTGTTGCAGGATGTCGAGGGCGCCGTCGAAGGCAGCCCGGAACACCGGGTACCGCTCGGCGAGCTCGCCGCCCATCCCGGCCCGCTGGCTGCCCTGGCCGGTGAACAGCACGGCCAGTCTGCCCTCGGTCACCGTGCCGGTGACCGTGTCCGGTCCCGGCGTGCCCGTCTGCAGCGCCTGGAGTTGCGTGACGAGACCGGCCCGGTCGGCGGCGACAACGACGGCGCGGTACTCGAGGTGCGCCCGGGTGGTGGCGAGGGCGTGTGCGACATCGGGGTCCGGCAGGTTCGGCCGGGCCTCCAGGAACCCGGCCAGCCGGCCGGCCTGTCCGCCCAGGCCCGCCGGAGTGCGGGCGGACAGCGGCAGCGCGACGGGCTCCAGGGGCCCGTCGGTGGCTGGATGGCTGGCCGGTTCCGTTGCCGGACGGTCGCTTTCGAGCCGGTCCTCCGCAGGCGGCTCCGCAATGATGACGTGCGCGTTCGTACCGCCGATACCGAACGACGAGACCCCGGCCCGCCGGGGCCGGCCGGTGCGGGGCCACGTCTGCGCCGCTGTCAGGAGCCGGATGCCACCGCCGGACCAGTCAACGTGCTCCGAAGGCCGGTCCACATGCAGCGTGCGAGGCAGCACGCCATGTCGCAGCGCCATCACCATTTTGATCACGCCGGCTGCTCCGGCGGCGGCCTGGGTGTGACCGAGGTTCGACTTGATCGACCCCAGCCACAGCGGCCGGCGGTCCAGCCGAACCGCTCCGTACGTCTCCAGCAGCGCCTGCGCCTCGATCGGGTCGCCGAGCGTGGTGCCGGTGCCATGGCCCTCGACAGCGTCGATGTCCGCCGGCTCCAGGCCGGCATCCGCCAGCGCGGACCGGATCACCCGCTGCTGCGACGGCCCGTTCGGTGCCGTCAGACCGTTCGAGGCGCCGTCGGAGTTGACCGCGGATCCCGCAACGACGGCGAGCACCTGGTGCCCGGCCCGGCGGGCGTCGGAGAGCCGCTCCAGCAGAAGCAGGCCGACGCCCTCCGACCAGCCCGTCCCGTCGGCGGCGTCCGCGAACGCCTTGCAGCGCCCGTCCGGCGCCAGGCCCCGCTGCCGCGAGAACTCCACGAACGTCTGCGGGTCGGCCATCACCATGACACCGCCGGCCAGCGCCATCGAGCACTCGCCGGCCCGCAGCGCCCGGGTCGCCAGGTGAAGGGCGACCAGCGACGACGAGCACGCCGTGTCGAGCGTGATGGCCGGGCCCTCGAACCCGTAGTGGTAGGCCAACCGGCCGGACAGCACACTGGCCGACGACCCGGTCAGCCGGAACCCCTCCACGTCCGCCGCGTCCCGCGTCAGCACGGCGTAGTCGTGGCTGTTCACCCCCACGAACACTCCGACGTCCCGGCCGGCCAGCGATGTCGCGTCGATGTGGGCCCGCTCGAACAGCTCCCACGACGTCTCCAGCAGCAGCCGCTGCTGTGGATCCATCGCCAACGCCTCGACCGGTGAGATGCCGAAGAACGCGGCGTCGAAACCGGCGGCGTCGTCCAGGAACGCACCGTGCCGGACGTAGGACGTCCCGAGGTGGTCGGGGTCCGGGTGGTAGAGCCGCTCGACGTCCCAGCCCCGGTCGGACGGGAACCCGGTCACCGCGTCGCCGCCCTCGGACACGAGCCGCCACAGGTCCTCCGGGCTATGCACGTGGCCGGGGAAGTGGCAGGCCATCGCGACGACGGCAACCGGCTCGTCCGCCGGCCTGGTCCGCACGGTCGAGGTGGCCGTGGGGGCGGCGAACAGCTTCGCGCGGAGGTGCTCGGCGAGGGCGGCCGGGCGCGGGTGGTCGAAGACGGTCGCCGGCGGCAGCGTGAGACCGGTGGCCCGGGTCAGCCTGTTCCGCAGCTCGACCGCGGTGAGCGAGTCGAAACCGGCGTCTTTGAAGGTCCTTCCGGAGGAGACGGCCTCGGGGTCGCGGTGTCCCAGCACCTCGGCGGCGAGCCGGCGCACCAGCCGGTCCAGCCGGTCGGTCTGCTCCCGCGGTTCAAGCCCGGAGAGCTCCGCCGCCAACGAGTTCGCCCCCCGCGCGGGCAAGCCGCCGTCCGCCGGCCTCAGGAGGGGGACCAGTCCCCGCAGCAGCGGTCCGACGGGTTCACGGACGGCCGCGGCCCGCAGCCCGGCCAGGTCGAGATGGGCGGCGACCAGCGGGCTGCCTGCGTCGGCGGTCAGGAGGGCGTCGTCCAGCAGTGCGCGGCCCTCGGCGTCCGAGAGCCCCAGCATCCCGGAGCGCCGCGTCCGGCGGAGGTCGGCCGCTCCGAGATGTCGCGTCAGGCCGCTGGCCTCGCGCCAGTAACCCCACGCGATGCTGGTGCCCGGCCGCCCGGCGGCCCGGCGGCGGCCGGCGAGGGCGTCCAGCGCGGCGTTGGCCGCGGCGTAGCCGGCCTGGCCGGGATTACCGAGGACACCGGCGGCCGAGGAGTACAGCACGAACGCGGCCAGGTCCAGGTCACGGGTCAGCTCGTCGAGATGCCGAGCGGCGTCCACCTTCGGCCGCAGCACGGTGTCGAGCTGCTCGGCGGTCATCCCGGCCACCACGCCGTCGTCGAGCACGCCGGCGGTGTGCACGACGGCGGTCAGCGGCGCCTCCGCCGGCACGGCGGCCAGCAGCGCGGCCAGCTGGTCACGGTCGCCGACGTCGCACGCCGCGATCGTCACGTGGGCACCCAGCCCGGTGAGCTCCGCGTACAGGGCGTCAGCGGCGTCGGCCTCCGGGCCACGACGGCTCACGAGCAGGAGGCGGCGGACGCCGTGCCGGCGCACCAGGTGCCCGGCGGTGATCGCGCCGAGCTTTCCGGTCCCACCGGTGATCAGAACAGTGCCGTCCGGGTTCGGTGGGCGGGCCGCCAGACCCGCGCCCATGCCGTTGCCGGTGACCGCGGTGTCGTCAGTGACCGCGGTGTCGTCAGTGACCGCGCTGGTGCCGGTGACCGGCGGCTGGGGCAGTCGGGCGAGTCTCGGCGCCCGGGCCACCGGCCCGCGCAGGCGGATCTCGGGCTCGCCACTGGCCAGCATCCTGCCGAGCAGCTCGTCCGAGGGCGGCCGCTCGCCGTCGTCCACCTCGACCAGCAGGATCCGGCCCGGGTGCTCGGACGCCGCTGAGCGCAACAGTCCACGGACGGCGGCCGCACCGAGGTCCTCGCCGGTTTCGCCGAGCACGACGAGACGGCTCGACTCGAGCGACGGCTCGGCCAGCCAGGCCCGCAGCACGTCGAGGACGGCGCCGGCCGCAACCCGCGGGTCGTCCGTCCCCCGTGGCGCCTCGAGGAGCACGACGTCGGGCACCTGACCGGCGCCCGCCTCGTCAACGGCGCCCGCCGTCGCGACCCGGGCCACGCGCGGCGTGGGACCTGCGGCCGGAAGCGGTAAGTCGGCCCATTCGACGTGGTACAGCGGGAGCCGCGCGCCGACGTCCGCCGGTGAGAAGGGGCGGACCTCGACCGACACCACCGACAGCGCCGGTGCGCCGTCGGGGCCGTCCAGCCGCAGGCCGAAGCCACCGCCGGTGCGGGACACCGACGGCCGGACCTCGCTCGCGCCGGTCGCCCACAGCTGCACCCCGGACCAGACGGCGTCGGTAGTGCCCTCGGGTAGCAGGGCCCGGACAGCCACGTCGAGCAAGGTCGGGTGCAGGCCGTAGCGACCCGTGCCCCCGGACGCGGCGGTGGTGATCACTGCCATGCCCGCGGCGGGATCACTGCCGACGGAGGGGCTTTCGGGCGGACCCAGGGTGGTCACGAGGGTCCCGGCCGCGTGCCTCGTCCAGGCGTCGCGTACTCCCTCGCCGTCGCTCCGCGACCAGATCTCCACTGTGCGACGGCCAGACCCGGCGGCGGCGCCCACGACGATCTCGACGTCGCGGCCGCCGCGTTCGGGCAGGAACACGGGCCGTGCGACCTCCAGGCGCTCGAGCGCCGGAGTGCCGATCTCGGCGCCGAAGCGGACGAGCGCCTCCACGAGCGCGGCGTTCGGCATCAGGACACCGCCGGCCACGGCGTGTTCGGCCAGCCACGGGTGCGCTGCCGCCGTCCAGCGCGAGACGGCCAGGAAACCGCCGGTCGCTGGCAGGGCGGCGACCGCACCGAGCAGGGGATGGCCGGTGGGGGTCAGGCCGAGCCCGGCCGGATCGGTCGCGGTGATCGCAGGTAGCCAGTACCTCTGGTGCTCGAAGGCGTAGGTCGGCAGGTCGACCCAGGTGGCTCCGGCCGGTGTGAGGGCGGCCCAGTCGACCGGCACGCCGTGTACGAAGGCCTCGGCCAGCGAGGTCAGCAGCCGTGGGAGGCCGCCGTCGTCCCGGCGCAGCGTTCCGTTGGCCGCGACCGCGGCGCCCAGATCGTCGGCGGTCTCGGTGACCGGCTGGACCAGCACCGGGTGAGCGCTGATCTCGATGAACGTCGTGTGGCCTGCCCCGATGAGATCGGCCACCGCAGGGCCGAACAGCACCTGGTGGCGCAGGTTGCGGTACCAGTAGCCGCCGTCGAGCACGCCGGCGGCCTCCACCCAGTGCCTGGTGAGCGTGGAGTAGAACGGCAGCACGGGCACCTGCGAGCGGACCCCGGCAAGCGCCTGCGCGAGGACTGGTTCGACCGCCTCCACGTGCGGGGTGTGCGAGGCGTAGTCGACGGCCACTCGCCGGACCCGGACGCCGCCGGCCGCGAGCGCGTCCAGCGCCTCACCGAGAGCTTCCGCGGCGCCGGCGACCACCACCGAGACCGGGCTGTTCACCGCGGCCACCGACACCCGCCCCGACCAGGGCCGCAACCACTCGACGACCTCGACCTCCGGCAGCGCCACCGACGCCATCCCACCGCGACCGGCCAGCGACGCCGCGATCACCCGAGCCCGGACAGCGACCACCCGGGCCGCGTCCTCCAACGTCAGCGCACCAGCCACACAGGCAGCCGCGATCTCACCCTGGGAATGCCCGATCACGGCGTCCGGCACCACGCCGGCAGAGGTCCAGACCTGCGCGAGAGCGAGCATGACGGTGAAGCTGGCGACCTGGACGACGTCAACCCGCTCCGCGAACCCGACCTCGACCTGTCCGCGCAGGACGTCGTCCAGCGACCACTCGATCCACGGCGCGAACGCGACCTCGCACTCTCGGACCCGGGCGGCGAAGCCGGGGTGGCTGCCGAGCAGCTCACGGCCCATGCCGAGCCACTGCGCGCCCTGGCCGGGGAACACCCACACCAGCCGACCACCGCCAGTGCTACCCTCCGCCCTGACCAGGGCCGGGTCCGACTCACCGCGAGACAGCGCGAGCAGCGCCGCCCGGGCCTCCTCGTCGTCACCGGCGACGACGACGGCCCGTTCCTCGTGCACGGCGCGGTGCCGAACCAGGGCCGAGGCCAGCACGGCCAGCGAAGGCGTGGTCCCGAGCGACGCAACCAGCCGGGCGGCCTGCCCGGCCAGCGCACCCGCGGTGCGGGCCGACACCACCAGCGGCACCGGACCGGGCAGAACAGCCGGGACAACCGGCCCAGCAGGAACACCGACCGGCTCAACCCCGGCCTGACCACCGACGGACCCAGCCACGGCCACCGGCGCGACCGCGGGCGCCTCCTCAAGAATCGCGACCGCGGGCGCCTCCTCAAGAATGAGGTGGGCGTTCGTCCCACTCACACCGAACGACGACACACCCGCCCGACGCGGCCGACC
>NZ_CDWWEW010000031.1:0-7952 GCF_977966315.1 Frankia sp. CeRuru1 | reverse complement strand
TAGGTGGCGAGCAGAGCCTGGACCTCGATCGGATCACCCAGCGTCGTGCCAGTACCGTGACCCTCGACAGCATCGACATCACCCGCGGACAGCCCCGCGTTCGCCAACGCCCGCCGAATCACCCGCTGCTGCGACAGCCCACTCGGCGCGGTAAGACCGTTCGAGGCACCGTCCTGGTTCACCGCCGACGAACGGACCACCGCCAACACCCGGTGGCCGTTCCGCCGGGCGTCGGAAAGCCGCTCCAGCACCACCACACCCGCGCCCTCGGACCAGCCCGTACCATCCGCCGCGTCGGCATACGACTTGCACCGACCATCGGCGGCCAACGCGCCCTGCCGGGAGAACTCCACGAAGGGCTCCGGCGTCCACAACACGGTGGCCCCACCGGCCAGCGCCAGCGAGCACTCCCCGCGGCGCAGCGCGGAGGCAGCCAGATGCATGGCCACCAGCGAGGACGAGCAGGCCGTGTCCACCGTGACCGCAGGCCCCTCGAACCCGAACACATACGAGACCCGGCCCGACGCCACGCTCGAGGCGGTGCCGGTGGTGATGAAACCCTCCAGCTCGGGCGGCACGGGTGACCCGAAACCGGAGCTGTGCCCCATGACACCGGCGAACACACCGACCTCGCGGCCGGCCAGCGCGGTGGGGTCGATCCCGGCGTGCTCGATGGCCTCCCAGGAGATCTCGAGCAGCAGCCGCTGCTGCGGGTCCATCGCGAGCGCCTCACGCGGCGAGACACCGAAGAAGCCGGGGTCGAAGGCACCCGCGTCGGCAAGGAACCCGCCACGGTCGACGTGCGAGATGCCGGGCCGCTCATGGTCGGCGTCGAACAGGGCGTCCAGGTCCCAGCCTCGGTCGGTGGGGAAGTCCGTGGTGCCGTCGCCGCCCTCGCTGACCAGTCGCCACAGGTCGTCCGGGCCGGCGACCCCGCCGGGCAGCCGGCACGCCATCCCGACGATCGCGATCGGCTCGTCGGCGGCCAGCGACTCGTTGCCCGCGTCGGCGTCGAGGTCCGCTGCGGTGCCGGCGTCCGGGCCAAGGATCTCTGCCCGCAGATGCCGGGCCAGCGCGGCCACCGTCGGATGGTCGAAGGTGATCGTGGCCGGCAGGGCGAGGCCGGTCGACGCGGCGAGGCGGTCGCGGAGCTCGACCACAGCCACCGATGACAGTCCCAGGTCACGGAAAGCCCTGGCCGCGCGCAGGTCGTCGTCCGCTCCAGGCCGGCGCAGGACGTCGCGGGCGTGGCCGCGGACCAGCTCCTCCAGTGTCTCCAACTGGACGCGACGGCTCATCCCGCCCAGGCGGGCCTGCAGGGCGCCGGTGACCGCGGCGTCCGGTGCGGCGGTCGCGGGCGTAGCCGGCTCGAGGTCACGCAGGATGCCGGGCGCCGGCGTTCCCGGTGGCAGCCGCAGGCCGACCAGGGCGGCCTTGCCACTGCCGAGGGCGAGGTCGACGGCGGCGAGAAAAGCCTGCGGGTCATCGCCGTCGCCGCCGTCGTCAGTGGCCGGCCAGGCCAGCAGCGTGGCCGCCCGGCCGCCCTGGCATCGCCGGTCGACGAGGGCTTGGGCCTGCCGCCCGACGTGTGCTTCCGGCGCGTCCACACCCGGGGCGCCCAGCAGGAACGCGGAGTCGGTCACCACGAGGAAGGCCGTCGCGTCCGGGAGAGCGTCATCCAGGGCCCGGCCGAGCTCGTCGTCCGGTGCGGTGTGGACCACCGTGACCGGTCCGGCCAGGCCGTTCAGACCGGCCAGGATGTCACTGTCGGCACCCCCGTCGTGGGCACCGGTGAGTGCGACGATCTCGGCGTCGGCCAGCTCGGGGTCGTCAGGCACCGCGGCGGCGGGAAGGCCGGCGAACAGCACCCGGCGCACGCCGTAGCCGACGACGAACCGGCGCAGCAGAGCGGCTCCGCGCCCGCCGGTCCCGGTCCCGGTCAGGACGAGTGTGCTGTCCGGGCCAGGCCAGGCCAGCGGCCGGGGTCCACCTTCCACGGGCACCCAGGCCAGGTGGGGCTCCGACAGCCCGTCCGGATCGCCAACCGGCCGCCATCCGAGCTCGGCCAGTCCCTCGTGGCGGCCACTCGCCGCATACCGCGCCCAGGAGGGGAGATCGACCAGCCGCCGCCGGACGATCTTGCCGGACGGCGTCCGCGGCACGGCGGCCACCTCGCGGATCTGCTCGGGCAGCTTGTACGCGGCGAGCCGCTCACGGCAGCGCTCGATCGCGGCCCGCGGGTCGAGACCGCCCGGCCCGGGCACCACGTAGGCCACCGGCACCTCGCCGAGGACGCCATGCGGCAGGGCTGAGACTCCGGCGTCGGCGACCCCGGGCACCGTCCGCAGCACGGACTCGATCTCGTCCGGGTGGATGTTCTCGCCACCCCGGATGACCAGGTCCTTGATCCGGCCGCAGATCGTGAAGTAGCCGGCGTCGTCCCGGCGGGCGAGGTCGCCGGTACGGAACCAGCCGGCATGGAACGCCGCCGCCGTCGCCTCCGGGCTGTTGTGGTAGCCCACCATGAGGTTCGGCCCGCGGACCCAGACCTCGCCCTCCTGCCCCACCGGCCGGTCCTGGCCGGTGTCGGGGTCGACCACCCGGACATCGACGCCGGGCGCCGGCAGGCCGCAGGACCCCTCCACCCGCGCGCCGTCCGGCGGGTTCATCGTGATGGCGCCGCAGGTCTCGGTGCTGCCGTAGGCGTCGATGAGCGAGACGCCGTAGAGCTCCTCGAAGTCGCGCCGCAGCTGCGACCCCGTGACGGCACCGCCCACCAGGCCGATCCGGAGGTCTGGCAGGGTCAGAGCGCTTTCGCGGGCCAGCCGGACGAGGTGGTGATAGGTGGCGGGGACGCCGGCCACGAAGGTCGCACGGCGGGAACGCAGCTCGGCGAGCACGTCCTCGGCTGCGCGGCCGTCCATGATGTGGGCGCTCGCGCCGACCGCCGTCACCGACAGCACGCAGGCAATGTGCGAGAGGCTGTGGAACAGCGGCAGAGGCCAGAGCACGCGGTCGTCGGGCCGGAGCCCGGGAAGCGGCACGTAGCTGGAAGCCACCGACCACAGACAGTTCCGCTGGGTGGACAGCACGCCTTTGGGCCGCCCGGTGGTGCCGGACGTGTAGAACATGAAGGCCACTTCGTCCAGGCCCAGGTCGTCGCGGGCGGACGAGGCCGGATCGGTGGCCGTGAGCTGGTCGTAGTCGTGCAGTTCGGACGGCCCGTGCGGCATGTGCGGCTCGGAGCGCTCGCCGCCGGTCCCGGGCTCGCTTTCCTGGCTCCGGTCCGGGCTCGTGGCCAGGACAGTCATACCGTTCGGGCCGAGCTTCAGGAACTCGCCAGCATTCGCCGTGTCGGTGATCACGAAAGAGGCGCCGCTGTCGGCCAGCAGGTAGCCCAGCTCGGCCCGGCTGGACTGCGGGTTGACCGGCACTCCGACACCGGCGGCACGCAGGACGGTAAAGTAGGCCTCAACCATCGCGACCCGGTTACCCAGGCAGAGCAGCACGGGGTCGCCCCGCTGGAGCCCGAGGTCGGCGAGGTGCCCGGCGAGCCGGCCGGTCCGGGTGTGCAGGTCGGCGTAGGTGACGGAACGCCGGTCGTCGGAGAAGGCGATGCGGTCGGTGAATCGGGCGGCGTGTTCTCGGAGGATTTCGGGGAGCGGTCTGACCAGATCGTCACGCACGATAGCTACGACCTCCGTCAGGGGACCTGAGACTGAGAGTCGTTACCGAAAAAGACTGAGAGCCGTTCCTGAGCCGCGCTACCAGAACACTAGCAGGCGTTTGACGCCGAATACGGAACCCCTCAGACGCAGCGGGACATCGTTCGCCGATACGGCGAGCCGCAGCCCCGGAAAGGCCTCGAGCAGGGCCTGTAGGCCGACGCGCAGCTGGATTCGGGCAAGGTTCTGCCCGATGCACTGGTGCACGCCGTGGCCGAAGGCCACGTGGCCGGAGGTGTCCCGGTCGATGTCGAGCCGATTCGGGTCGGGGAACTTGTCCGGGTCGCGGTCTGCGGCCGGCAGCGACACGGTGACCGTGTCGCCCTTCGCCACGACGTGCCCGCCCAGCTCGACGTCCTCCGTCGCGGTGCGGAAGATCTCGTACTGGTTCACGGTCAGGTAGCGCAGCAGCTCCTCAACCGCGTTGTCCAGCCTGCTGGGATCTGCGCGCAGCGCGGCGAGCTGCTCCGGGTAGCTCAGGAGAGCGAAGACACCGACCGTGAGCGCGCTCTCGGTGGTCTCGTAGCCGGCAAAGAGCAACATGATCATCATGTTGTAGATTTCTTCATCACTCAGCTGGCCGCCGCTGATCAGCCGACTGAGGATGTCGTCGCCCGGATTCTCCCTCCTACGGCCGATCAGCTCCATCAGCCAGGGCATGAGCCCTCCGAAGGCGGCCTCCATCTCCGGGAACGTGCAGTCCGGGTCATGCATGACGGCGGGCGCATCAGCGTAGTGCTCCCGCTCGTCGTAGGGGAATCCGAGCAGCTCCGACAGCATGCGCAGCACGAACGGCCGGCTGAACGCCGACGACAGGTCGGCCGGCTGACTGCTCGCCTTCATCTCGGCGATCTGCTCGGCGGCGAGCTGCCGCAGCCTCGGCGTCAGCTGGCCTAACCGGCGGGCTGTGAACTCGCCGGTCACCATCCGCCGGTAGTGCGTGTGGTCCGGCGGGTCTACGTGGATGAACATGCCCGGCTGGGCCGGCACCGGTGGCACCGGCTGCCCGAACTTCGTGACCGGGAAGTGGCAGGTCTCCAGGCTGTGGCTGAACCGGGGGTCGCTGAGGACCTTCCGAGCAAGCTCGTAGCTGGACGCGAGCCATCCGATGTGGCCGTCCGGGTAGGTCATCCGGGTCAGTGGACGCTCCGGGCGCAGCTCGTCGAAGATGGCGGCCGGGTCGAACCGGTGGGTGCGGTCCCAGGGGATCTCGAACGAAACGGTGTCGGTCATCGTCTCTTCCCTTGGCCTAGATCGATGTCGCTCCGCTCACTGCGTCGCGAGTTTCCCGAGAGTCTCGTGCGCGGTGGCCAGGGACTTCTCGGCGATCGGCCTGAGCGCAGCCATCTGGGGCACGATCTGGGCGAAGGTAAGCTCGGAGTGGACGAACTGCAGGTCGTCAGCCAGGCCGATCGCGCCGAGCACGGCCGCCGCGTAGGGTTCCTGGAAATCCCAGCCCTCGCGCGGGGTGCCCGGGGCGTAGGAGCCGCCGCGGGCGGTGATCACGACCACCGACTTCCCACGCAGCAGGCCGTCTTCCGAGCCTGGGGCCACCATGTGGGCCGGCGTCACGAGTCGGTCGATCCAGGCCTTGAACGACGATGGAACCGTGTAGTTGTACATCGGGATCGCTATGAGAAGCGTGGTGGCCGCCCGCACCTCGGCTGTGAGCGCCTGGGTGAGCGCCTTGTCCTCCGGGCTGACGCCGTGCTTCTCGGCGTTGCCCTCGACGTCGGTCTCCGGGTCGAACAGCCACTCACGGACACCGTGAGTGATGTGCGGAACTGGCTCGGACCCGATGTCGCGATATACGTAACCGCCGCCAGGGTGGTTTTCCCGCCACTGGTCCGCGAAATAGCTGGACAGCTTCCGCGAGGTCGATTCACCCTGACGGATGCTCGCGTCGATGTGCAGCAAGGAAGGCACAGCCAACCTCTCACCTCGGTTCGGTGGATTACCCGCCCTCACAGAAGGAATTTCGAGCAGGCTTCCCGGTTTCTCGAAGGCTAACCTTGGTGGCTACCAGTGCGGCATCCCTCAGTCTGGTACGGCCTTCGATCGGATCCGGCCGCTTACGCGTACCCGCGGCGGACCAGCCGGGCGGCTCGCCGGGGGCGGTCACGCAAGCTCCCAGCCGGATGGCGACCCGACCGGCCGGACAGCCGCGCCGTCCGCCACCTCCTGCTTCTTGATCCGCTCCCACCTGCTGGCCAGCTCTACCCGGGAGGAGACGCCGAGCTTGCGGAAGATCTTCTTCAGATGGGCCGCGACCGTATGGGTCGAGATGAACATCTCCTGGCCGACCCGGGTGTTGGTCAGCCCCTGGCTGACGAGTTCGGCGACCGCGAACTCCGTGTCGGTCAGCTGCCCGACGCCGGCTCCGGAGACAGTGGCACCCACCCGGGGTATCCGGCCGCGCCGGACGCCGAAGTCCCGCAGCTTGCGGGCCACCCGGGAGCCGTCCCGGGAGGCACCAACTGCGAGGTAGTGGTCCGCGGCCTGTCTGAGCAGGTCCACCGACCCGCCGGACTCGGCCCCACGCTCACGCAGCACGGTTCCGGCGTCCTCGAGGGCCGAGGCACGGTTCCGTCGACCGATGTGCAGGTCGGCGACCGCCACCAGGGTCCGGGCATCGCCCTTGAACAGCGCACCGGCGTGGATCGCGGCCGCACGCAGCGCCCCGAAGGAGGGGTTGCGGGTCGACAGCACACGGACACGCTCGACGGCGAGCGCGGCCAGCTCCTCGTCACCGAGCCGGCGGGCTGCCCGTACCAGCCCGGCTGCAGCCTCGGGCTGGGCGGCCAGCAACTCCCCCGCCAGATGTTCGTTGGTGACAAGCCCGCGCACGAGCGGCGCGACGGACTCCGGCGCGTCGCGGACCTCTCGGACCTCGGCGGTGACCCACGCGCTTTGGCCTGGCATGTGCCGGGCCTGGTTCAGCAGGACACCAGCCATCAGCTGGTCGGTATGCAGGAGCGCGGTGTCGATGTCGGCCCGGCGCAGCGCCCGGCGGGCCAGGAGGATGTGGGCGATCGGCCGCATCACGTCCAGGTCGAGGCCGTCGAGCGCGGCAAGGGCGGCCTCGGCCTCGGCGGCGGCCTCGTCCATCCGGTCGCGGGCGAACTGTATCTCGGCCCGGCACATGCCGGCGGCCGCCCGGACCTTCGCCGCGGGCTCCCGGGTGCCGCCGGTGAGGACATCGTCCAGCACCTGCTTCGCCGTCTGGAGATCGCGGGAGTAGGTCAGCAGGAAGGCATACCAGACACCGGCCATCGGGCGGCATTCCCCGCCGTTGCAGGCTGGGCGCGGGCCCGTCACGGCGCGCCGGGCGAGGTCCAGGCCCTTGCCCAGGTCGCCGCCACGCCAGGCCCAGGCAGACAGCGTCACCAGCCGGTCCAGCCCGCACGTCAGGTTCTCGCAGCCCTCCATCGGCTCATGGACTTCGGACCCGTCACTCATGGTAAGCGCGAGCCCGACAACCGAATCCCGGGGCACTTCCATCACCTCTTCGTAGCCGTATGCCAGGGGGTCTGAGCGCGATCGGCCCGGTGACCCGGCCCGATCGCGTTGTCGGCGCACCCGGAGTGTGAGCAGATCGCCCGATGCCGCCGGGCACGGCTCGCCCTGGCCGAACAACCGGTGGGCTGCTGGCCTGCTCGTGGCAGATCGGCGACAGCACAGGGTCGGAGAAGGCCGGACCGCGCGGAGGGGCAGCGAGTCACCTCATCGGTACGCCGAAGGCCTCCTCCCGATCGGGCTCAGCATCCGTGCCGCCGGGATGCCGCCCGGCGTGGTCCCGTTTTGTTCGACACTTCCCGTACAGGCTCCATCGCCCCGCCTGGCTCTGTCAACGTCGCCCAACATCCCCCGCCGGGGCAGTCTTGGTTTGCGGTGAAGCAGGCAAGGGCGCGCCAACAGACCGTTCTTCCCGGATGCCGAAGACCGCGATCGACCCTGGGCTTCTTTCCCTCACGCGGCGTTCAGACTATCTGAGACCCTGGCCCACATCACCGCCCATAGGCCCCCGCACCGATACCGGCAGTTCGTTGGATCAGGGCGGTTGGGTAGAATTCCTGCCGTTTCGCCTGCCGTGGTCCCCGGTGTCCGCGGTCGGGGCGTTCAGATAGCCAGACCCAGCAGAGCAAGAACGCACAGAAAAAGAGGTCCGGTGCCGGACGATAGCCAGGACGGAGCGAACCTGGAAAGCGACCAGACAAGTTCGTCCTT
>NZ_CDWWEW010000030.1:0-26018 GCF_977966315.1 Frankia sp. CeRuru1 | reverse complement strand
TCCCCATGCCGCCGGCCATCTGCCGCATCATCTTGCGGGCCTCGGCGAACCGGTCCAGCAACTGGTTGACCTCGGTGACCGTGACCCCGGATCCACGCGCGACCCGAGCCTTGCGGGACGCCTGCAGGATCCTGGGATCACGCCGTTCCGTCGGCGTCATGGACCGAATGATCGCAACCACCCGATCGACATCCCGATCGTCGACCTGCGCCAGTTGATCCTTCATCTGGCCCATACCCGGCAGCATGCCGAGCAGGTTGCCGATCGGGCCCATCTTACGGACCGCGAGCATCTGCTCGAGGAAATCCTCGAGAGTGAACTCGGAGGCGACCATCTTCGCCGCCAGGGCCTCGGCCTGCTCGGCCTCGAACGCCTTCTCGGCCTGCTCGATGAGGGTGAGGACGTCACCCATACCGAGGATCCGCGACGCCATGCGTTCCGGGTGGAAGACGTCGAAGTCGTCCAGGGCCTCGCCAGTGGAGGCGAACATGATCGGCCGACCGGTCACCTGGGCGACCGAGAGGGCCGCACCACCGCGCGCGTCGCCATCAAGCTTGGTCAGGACCACTCCGCTGAATCCCACGCCATCGGCGAAGGCGCTCGCGGTCGCGACCGCGTCCTGACCGATCATCGCGTCCAGGACGAAGAGAATCTCATCCGGTGAGACAGCGTCGCGGATGTCGGCCGCCTGCCGCATCATCTCCTCGTCGACGCCGAGCCGCCCGGCCGTGTCGACGACGACCACATCGAAGACCTGCCGGCGCGCGTGCGCGAGCGCGTCGCGCGCGACGCGCACCGGATCCCCGACCCCGTTGCCGGGCTCGGGCGCGAAGACCTCCACCCCGGCCCGCGCCCCGACCACCTGCAGCTGGTTGACCGCGTTCGGACGCTGCAGGTCGGCCGCGACCAGCAGCGGGGTGTGACCCTGGGCCTTGAGCCAGCGCCCGAGCTTGCCGGCCAGGGTGGTCTTACCCGTTCCCTGCAGGCCGGCGAGCAGGACCACCGTCGGCGGGGTCTTGGCGTACCGCAGCGTCGTCGTGCCGCCGCCGAGGATCGCGACGAGCTCCTCATTGACAATCTTGATTACCTGCTGGGCAGGGTTCAACGACGCACTGACCTCGGCGCCGCGGGCACGCTCCTTCACCGCGGCCACGAAGCCACGGACGACCGGGAGCGCGACGTCCGCCTCGAGCAGAGCCACCCGGATCTCCCGCGCAGTGGCGTCGATGTCGGCATCGGTAAGGCGCCCTCTGCCACGCAGCGACGCGAAGACCTTGTCGAGGCGGCTGGAAAGGGTGTCGAACACGCACACACTCCGAGATCGCAGACGGACCGCAGGCACCAGCGTACGCACCCGACGACGAGGACAGCACACCCCCGCGTCCGATCAACCGACGACGTCACGCATCGGCCGATCGACGCGGACGCGACGTGCGCGGCCCGGCGAGGCATGCCCGCACGGACACCGACCTGGTCATTCACCTGCCGGGCCCGCCCTCTGCGCTGAGGAGGGCGAGACGCCTCGCCGGACGCTCACCCCCCCGGTCAGGAGAACACCGAGGAACATGGCGCGGCTGACCACGGAGCCCCACAGCTCCGCTCAGTGATGAAGCTTAGGTCACATGCCGAACGACCGGAAGGCCTTGACGCTGAGCACGTTGTGGTCTTCGCCGATCCGGCGGCCACTCGATCGATCAGCCAGCTTCGCCCAACAGGGCGTCGACGAACGTCTCCGGCTCGAAGGGAGCAAGATCGTCTGGACCCTCTCCCAAGCCGATCAGTTTCACCGGCATGCCGAGCTCGCGCTGCACGGCGATGACGATCCCGCCCTTGGCCGTACCGTCCAGCTTGGTCAGCACGACTCCGGTGAGATCAACCGCCTGCGTGAACACCTGTGCCTGGACAAGCGCGTTCTGACCGGTCGTGGCGTCGAGCACGAGCAGCACCTCATCGACCGGACCGTGCTTGCCCACCACTCTTTTAATCTTCGCCAGCTCGTCCATCAGGCCTGCCTTGGTGTGCAGCCGGCCGGCGGTGTCGATCAACACGGTGTCCACACCGCTCTGCGTGCCCTGTCGGACCGCATCGAACGCCACCGACGCGGGGTCACCCCCCTCGGCCCCGCGGACCGTGATCGCGCCGACCCGTTCACCCCAGGTCTGAAGCTGATCCGCGGCCGCGGCACGGAACGTGTCCGCCGCGCCCAGCACGACCGTACGCCCGTCCGCGACCAGCAGCCGCGCGATCTTTCCACAGGTCGTGGTCTTGCCCGTACCGTTGACACCGACGACGAGTACGACGGCGGGACGATCCGGGGCCGTCGTGCGCAGCGATCGGTCGGTCGTCGTACCGATCTGGGCAAGCAGCTCGTCGCGCAGCATCGCCCGCACATCCGCAGGCGTGCGGGCACCGAGCACCTTCGTGCGTTCCCGCAGCGCGGCGACCAGCTCGGTGGTCGCCGTGACCCCGACGTCGGCGAGGAGCAGGGTCGCCTCCACGTCTTCCCACGCGTCCTCGTCGAGATTGTCGCCGGACAGCAGGGAGAGCAATCCGCGACCGAGCGCGTTCTGCGAACGAGCCAGCCGCAGGCGCAGCCGGACGAGGCGGCCGGCGGCCGGCGGCGGTGCCTCCGGCAGGATCCGCTCCTGGACCGGGATCCCCGGCGCGGCCGGTATCTCGGCGGGCGGGGCGCCGACGCCCTCGGTCTCCGTCGGGGACGGCAGCAGCACATCGGGAAGACCGATGTCGTCGACCGTCCTGGTCGCCGAATCTCGGGGTACCTCGGCATCGTCACCGACCCCGGGACGGTAGTCGGCGCCCGGGCGCGGGCCTTCCTCGACGGATCGGCGGGGGCGTCGGCGCAGGGCCGTGCCGGCCACCAGGCCCACGGTGGCCAGTACGACGACGGCGATGACGACGATCAGGATGAGGAGCTCCACGTACCGATCCTGACAGATGACGCCACAAGGCCGTGGCGCTCGCCCGGCGGGAGGGCGGCGGCGTCAGAGCGCCGCCCGCTCCCGCAGCCGCTGACTGATCACTGTCGTCACCCCGTCGCCCCGCATGGCCACGCCGTACAGGGCGTCAGCGATCTCCATCGTCCGTTTCTGGTGGGTGACGATGATCAGCTGCGACTTCTCGCGCAGACCCTCGACAGCATCGAGCAGCCGGCCGAGGTTGCGGTCGTCCAGAGCTGCCTCGACCTCGTCGAGCACGTAGAAGGGCGAAGGACGGGCCCGGAATATCGCGAGCAGGAGAGCGAGTGCGGTCAGTGAACGCTCCCCGCCGGACAACAGCGACAGACGCTTCACCTTTTTTCCCGGCGGCCTCGCCTCGACCTCGATACCCGTGGTGAGCATGTCATCAGGATCGGTAAGCACCAGCCGGCCCTCACCGCCCGGGAACAGCGTCGAGAAAACGATCTCGAACTCACGGGCGGTGTCCGCGAACGCGACGGCGAAGACCTCACGCACCCGCAGATCAACCTCCTCGACGACCAGGAGAAGATCCCGGCGGGTGCTCTTGATGTCTTCGAGCTGCGCGGATAAGAACGCCGCCCGCTCCTGAAGCGCGGCGAACTCCTCGAGGGCGAGGGGATTCACCCGCCCCAGCCGGGCCAGCTGCTTCTCCGCGGTGGCAGCCCGGGCGCTCTGCTCGGCTCGATCGAACGGCACCGCGGTGCCGTCGGGCTCATCCGGCGGGACCAGCGTGACCGGCCCGAACTCCGCCACCAGGTCGTCCGCGTCGATGCCGTGCTCCTCCAGAGCCTTGGCTTCCAGTGTCTCCACCCGCAGCCGCTTCTCCGCTCGGGCCAGCTCGTCGCGATGGGCGGCGTCGCGCAGCGCCGCGAGTTCGGTGGCCAGGGCGCGCCCCTGGTCACGCACCCCGACCAGCTCCGTCTCGGCGGCCTTGCGCAGTGCGTCGGCCTCCTCCCGCTCCGCCGCGGCGCGAGCCAGCGAATGGTCCAGGCGGTCGAGAGCGACCTGGGCCGCCTCCCCCATCACCGTCGCGACGGCCGCCTGCCGCTCGCGGACCTCGTGCCGACGGGCCGCCGCGGCCCGTGCCGCCCGCTCGTTCGCCGCCGCGCGGATCAGTCCGTCGGCGCGTCCCTGCAGGCCTCGCACCCGCTCCTCGCTGGTACGGACGGCCAACCGGGCCTCGACCTCGGCGGCGCGCACGGCGGAGGTGGCCGCGACGAGCCGGTCCCGTTCATCCGGAGCACGCTCCCCCGCCTCCGGCTGCTCAGATGTCGCGGCGAGCGACGCCTCGAGCTCGGTCAACGCTCCGTATGCCCGATCACGGGCTGTTTCGGCCCGTGATCGGGTAGCCTCCAGCCGGGCGATCTCGGAGGCCGCGGCCCCTCCCGAACGATCGAGCTGCGCCATCTGCTCGGACAGCGCCCGGTGCCGGGCATCGGTCCCGTGCAGCGCCGCCAGTGCCGCGTCGATGGCGGTACGGGCCCGGGTCACCTCGGCACGCGCGGGCTCGAACGCCTCGTGGGCGGACTCGACGCGACGGGTCGCCTCCGCCACACCGGCCTCGGCCTCGTCCGCCGCGGCCTGCAGTTCGATCGCAGACGGCGGGTTCGCGCTGCCACCGATCGAGAGGGGCGCACCGATGACGTCGCCGGCGCGGGTGACCACCCGCAGGTCGGGACGCAACGCCGTGGCCCGCTCGGCCGCTGCCAGATCCTCGACCACGACAGTCCGGGCGAGCAGGGACGACACGGCGGTACGGAACCGGTCGTCACCGATCTCCGCCAGATCCAGCGCGGCAACGGCACCGGCCGGGAGCGGACCGTCGGCGCTGGCCGCCCCCGGGTCGGTCGCCGCGCTGCCGACAGGGCCGGCGCAGGCGGCGGGATCGGCGCAGGCGTCAGGCTCATCCGCGACGGTGACGGCGGCCACCAGCGCTGCTCGGCCGGCGCCCGTTTCCCGCAGCCACGCAAAGGCCGCCATGGCATCTTCCGACGTGCCGACGAGCAGGGCGTCCGCCGCCGCGCCCAGCGCCGCGGCGATGGCCGCCTCCGCGCCGGCGGTCACGCTCAGGACGCCGGCCAGCCGGCCGATCACCTCGAGGGTCGGATCCAGTGCCGGAGCCGGGTCCTCCGCCGTGTTCGAGGCGCCCTGCCCGGTCTGCGCGGTCTGCGCGGTCTGCGCGCCGGTAGCAGCCCTTAACAGTGCCGCGGCTCCGTCGGCCGGCGCGAGGGAGAGATGCAGCGCGTCACGTCGCGCGGCCCAGGAGGCGCGGTCACGCTCGGCGCTACGCTCCTCACCGCGCAGGACCTCGAGCCGCTCGGCGGCAGCGGCATGCACCGCCACGGCCGCGCTGTGCCGCTCGGTGAGATCCTCCCGTGCGCTCTCCATCCGGGAGAGTTCGATCTCGAGGGCCGAACGTGACGCCGAGGTCTCGGTCTCCCGTTCCCGCGCGGCGTCGAGTGCCTCGGTCGTCCGTGCTATCTCGTTCTCGGCACTGGTGGCACGGGACCTGGCAGCCTCCACCTGGCCGGCAAGGCGCGCGATCTCCTCACGGCGAAAAGACGCCGCGCGTGCCGCGGCGATCAGTTCCTTCTCCTCCCGGGCGAGCGCGGCCTCGAGATCGGCACGCCTGGTGACCACCTCGGCGAGCAGGTCCCGATCACGCTCCAGCCGCTCGGTGAGGGCGATTTCCTGCTCCCGGACCGCCGTGGCCTCCTGTTCCAGTTCCTCGGGGTCGCGGCGCCCACGTACGTCGTCGGCCGCGGCACGCAACAGGCGACCCCGTTCGACGGCGAGCGAACGGGTGCCCCGCAGCCGTTCCCGCAGGGATGCCAGGGCGTACCAGGTCTCCTGGGCGCCGGTGGCGCGCGGAACGATCGCCGTCAGGTCGGCCTGCAGCTGCTCCTCCCGGCGGGCGACCGCGGCATGAGCGGCTTCGGTGGTCGTCAGCCGCGCCCGCAATGCCTCCTCGTCCGCGAGGTCGGAAGCGATCGCGGCCCGGGCACGATGGAGATCGTCGGCGAGAAGGCGCAGGCGGGCGTCCCGGAGCGAAGCCTGAATCACACCGGCCTTACGTGCGATCTCCGCCTGCCGACCGAGCGGCCCCAACTGCCGACGCAGCTCGGCGGACAGATCGGTGAGGCGGGTGAGGTTCGCCGACATCGCCTCGAGCTTGCGGAGTGCCTTCTCCTTGCGTTTACGGTGTTTGAGGACGCCGGCGGCCTCCTCGATGAAGGCGCGGCGATCCTCCGGGCGCGCGTGCAGGACCGCGTCGAGCTGACCCTGGCCGACGATCACGTGCAGCTCTCGGCCGATACCCGAGTCGCTCATCAGTTCCTGGATATCCAGCAGGCGACAACCGGTACCGTTGATCGTGTATTCGCTCTCGCCGCTGCGGAACATCAGCCGCCCGACGGTCACCTCAGTGTACTCGATGGGGAGCGCGCCGTCCGAGTTGTCGATCGTCAGGAGTACTTCGGCGCGCCCCAAGGCCGGGCGAGCGGGCGTGCCCGCGAAGATGACATCGGACATGGTGCCGCCACGCAGGGCCTTGGCACCCTGCTCCCCCAGTACCCAGGCGATGGCGTCGACGACGTTACTCTTGCCCGACCCGTTGGGCCCGACCACGCAGGTTATTCCCGGCTCGAGATGCAGGGAGGTCGAGCTCGCAAAGGACTTGAAGCCCCGCAGGGTCAAGTTCTTGAGATGCACCAGTCTCCGGAGCGCTGGAAGGGTTCACCGGCTCGACCCGGGATGGCCGGACTCAGCCGACGTTCGACAGAGCCATCCTAGTCGGCAACCCGAAGCACCCAGCAGGCTACACTCCGAAAAAAGCACGAAGAAGGCGAGGAGCGAGGTTGCCCGGCTCTTCCTGGGTATAGAGCCGCCAAGGTGACCCGAGACACACAGGCAACATCACTGGACAGAGACGAGCCGGCAAGAGAACGACCGATCCGACGATCTCAGCGACCTCGGTGATCATGACACCCGTAGAAACGGAGCCTTGCCCACGTAACCGGGCATACCCACTATGAGGGGGCGCCTCCCCGGGAAACGCCCCGCCAGCTCAGCTGAACGCCGGTTCAGCGTCGAGCGCCCGGACATCCTCCGGCACGTCGACACCACCCACCAACGCCTCGTTGACTTCACGTACTCGAGCCAGTTCTGCCTCGAGCTCCGCTACACGGGCACGAAGCCGACGCACCTCGTAAGAGAGACGCAAGTCGCCGCCGGAACCGACGTGGCCAAAAAGGGCCTTCGCCATAGTGATGGTCCTCCACGATGAGTGACCTAGTGGGTGTCAGACAACACAAGATCCGAACAGATCAGAGTGCGCCCCAAACAATGACTCCAGGCTCCCACGTCGAGTGACCGAAAGTCAAGAGCATGCCACATGCTCCCGAGCCGGTCCGGTGAACATGTAAAAAGCGGACGGTCATCCCCACGACAGTTCCGACAACACAGCGTCTGCAACCAGTCACTTTCGCCGGAAGTCGGTCAGATCGCTCTGCGCCACCTGCCACACAGCCTCCACCCTGTCCGTCCGCCCAGGGGTGTGACCCGTCATCAACAAGTGCAGAAGGTCACGACAGGCCGGCTCCGGCCCTTCCGCAACCACCTCGACCGCCCCGTCCGGGAGGTTGGTGGCGGATCCGACCAGGCCCAGGCGCCGGCCCCGGGTACGCACGTAGTCACGAAAGCCGACGCCCTGGACAAGGCCGGCGACCCGGGCAGTGAATCGGACCACGGCGTGTCCGGACTCCCTCTGCTCCGCGGATACATCGCTCATCAGCACGGTAGGGTACTGGCCATTGTGGATACCACATACTTCCCAGACATGGCAGGCCGACCGAGAGGGACACGGCGGCAGGATGATCATCGACTGGAACGGCCGGACCGGCCACGTTTCCGCCGCCGGTCCGCTGCCGTGCTACTCGCGTGTGGAGCTCTCGGCTCGGCGCTCCTTCTCAGCGGTTGCGGCCAGAACTTCTCCCAGGACGGCGGCACGCTACCCGCCCCGCACGCGAGCACCGATGGTGACCGCCAGGTGACCCCGGAGCCGGTCGACAGCGCAGACAAGATTATTGGTCCTGGCTACGCCCCGCCGCGTACCGCAGGGCCTACCCAGACAGCGGTGCCCAATCTGCCGGGCGGCAAATAGTAGTCAGGACCACTCATAACTACCACCCCTACGATTCACCTCATGCCGATCGCCGGTGAGACGCGGCTGGACACCCGGTTACCCAGACCAAGATCAGCCCGCTCGCCGGCCTGGTAGCCCGCACGACCGCCGCTCCCGGAGAGCTGGCGTGTCCTTGGCGCTCGCAACCTGGGGTAGACGCTTGCCAGGTGCGCATCCACCCGCTGGCTTCGATTCGCCAGGACGACGGCCACCGACGGCGTCGTCGAGGGCCCGTCTGATCCGTTCTCCCGGGTCTGCTTCTGCTGGGTCTGCGCCCGCTCCCGGGCCATCCGCTCCGTCCTGGTCAGTCTCTCCGCCACCGCCACCGCGAAGCCGGCCATCCACGACCGACGAAACGCCCGCGGGTCCTCCCGGCGTGGTGGACGGGCGAGGGCCAACCCCTGTGCCTGCTGGACCAGCAACGAGGTAAACAACATCTGCACGCGGTGGATATCCGCATCCATCCCGAACAGATGAGCGGAGTGCCCCATCCCCACTGCACGCTGCTCGGTCCGGTACACGAGCCGGCAACCAAGCGGTGCGGCAATGCCCGCGAGCAACGAGATCTTGTCCCGGGCATAGGGCGAATCGACGGCCACCACCAGGTCAGCCGCCTCGACGCGGTGCGGCGACGCCTCCTCGACCAGCGCGCGGTCGATCCCGTACTGGGCGATCAGCTCGGCTGCCTTGCTGTTATAGGTTTCGCGGGCGGCTTCGCTCAGCCCCTCCGCCTCCGCCATCGCCAACAGCTTCCGTATACGACCGAGCAGGGCATCCGGATTCATCGCGCCTCCGTCCATGTCGCGTCGGGGGCAGGCCAGCCAGCCGACGTGTCGGATGATGCCTCACCGATCCCGGCAGCCCGGTCTCGGCCCTGGACGAGGCGATAACTGTGAACGCCGCGGCAGGTCTGGCTCCCCACCGACTATCGCGGACGCCACGCCCGGCACCCCACCCGAGAGCCGCAGGCACCCGAGAGTCGCGGGATTCGAACGTGTGATCGAACCTTACCATCTGGCCCGCCCTGGGTGCGGCTGGCAGGTGGGGCAGGTGAAGCTCGACCGGTTCATGAAAGCGTCCCGGCGCACCGCGTCTCCGCATCGTGTGCACGGCCGACCCGCACGGCCGTACACCTGTAGCGACCGTTCGAACAGCCCGCTGACTCCGTCCGCCGACACGTACAGGCGGTCGAAGGACGTACCGCCCGCCTCGAGAGCCGCGGTCATCACCGTCCGCGCGCAATCCAGCAGCCTGCCGACCTCCGCCCGAGTGAGGGTCTCGGTCGGCCGCGCGTAGTGCAACTTCGCGGCCCACAGGGCCTCGTCCGCGTAGATGTTCCCGACCCCGCTGACAAGTGTCTGATCGAGCAGGGCCCGCTTCACGCCGGTACGGCGTCGACGCATCCTCTCCGTGACGAGGCGCTCGTCGAAGGCGGGGTCCAGGGGATCCCTGGCGATGTGCGCGACGGGAGCAGGCAGATCCGCTTCCCCCACCGCGACCGCCAGGCCACCGAAGGTACGTTGATCCACAAATCGCAGTTCGCGTCCTCCGTCCGTGAAGACGAACCGGATCCGCAGATGCTTCTGGTCGGGGGCGGCGGGTGGAACGACGAGCAACTGTCCGCTCATCCCGAGATGGGCGATCAGCGCATCCCCCTGGGCCGGATGACCTGGGGGCAGGGCAGGCGGAGACATCTCGGCCAGCACGGCAGCTGATTCCTCCTCCGGTGGTTCTTCTGGAACCACCGGAGCGCACGCCGCATGGTCTACCGGCGGCTGAAGCACCAGCCACAGATACTTGCCGCGACGTCGTGCCGCCGTTATCCGGCGGCCGACGAGCAGCGCCGAGAAGTCGGCGGCACCGGCCAGATGACGGCGCACCGCACGAGGATGGTGGACGTCAACCGATGCGATGACGCGACCGACGACACCACGTTCCAGACCGCGGCGAACAACCTCTACTTCGGGGAGTTCTGGCATGATCTCCGGTCATCGGGCCGGGTCAGTGGAATGACACCGGACCCTCGAGGTGGCTCGATGAATCTGTCGCCACCACTGAGCCTGTCGCCACCGCTGAGCCTGTCGCCACCGCTGAGCCTGTCGCCACCGCTGAGGAAGCGAATCGGGGCAACGGGTGATCATCCGCTCTCACGGGCCCGAGCCCCGATCGTGATCGAGGCCGCCGATGGCGGACTTCTCGTGATCTCTGCCGACGACATCCACGCCCGAACCGTCCTCCCGCCCCAGGGCCGACCGTTCCTCGAGAACCGCGAAAGCCGCGGCGGCCGCCCGCTGCTCGGCCTCCTTCTTGCTTCCCCCTTCGCCCTCGCCCAGTGGCTCTCCCGCGATCCTCGCGTAGGCGGTGAACCGCTTCGCGTGGTCCGGACCGGCCTCCTCGACGACATATTCAGGCGGTCCGAGAGCCAGCACCGCCGTCTGTTCCTGCAGTGAGGTCTTCCAGTCAAGCCCTGCGCCCCGGCCGGCGGCCTCGTCCAGCAGGGGATCGAAGAGACGGTGCACGAAACCGGAGGCCACGTCGAAGCCTGAGGACAGATAGACCGCCCCGATGATGGCCTCGAGGGTGTCGGCGAGAATGCTCGCCTTGTTGCGCCCCCCGGTGGTCTCCTCCCCCCGGCCCAGCAGTAGGTACGGACCGAGCCCGGTGGGTCCGATCCCCCGTGCCACGTCCGCGAGAGCCCGCATGTTCACAACCGAGGCCCGCTGCTTGGCGAGCTGCCCCTCGGGAAGATCCGGGTGGCGGATGAACAATGCCGCCGTCACCACCAGACCAAGCACCGCATCGCCCAGAAACTCCAGGCGTTCATTGGTGGGCAGGCCGCCCTTCTCGTAGGCGTAGGAGCGGTGCGTGAGTGCGCGGTCGAGCAGCTCGGGGTCGATGGCGACCTCGAGTACCTCGATCAGGCCGTCCCGCGGCGGCGGGGGTGGCAACTGGCGGGTCATCCGACCAGCCCGGCCAAGGCCCGGCGATGCGCCACCAAGGTCGCCATCGCCGCTCGGGTCCGAGAAGCCAGGTCCGCATGGACCGCGGCCGACGCCGCCCTCAGCGCCGCGAGCAGCCCGACTGCCTGGCTGTCGCCGGCTTCACCCGGCGCCCGCTCCGCGTGGACCGCGACACCATCGACCCCCAGCACGATCGTTCCCCCCCGCACATCAGGATCTTCCAACGTTCCCCATCCCGGATCCAGACCGGCCCTGGGCGGGTGCCCCGTACCCCGATGAGATTCCCACCATCGCATCCCCCGGATGACGGACATCAGGACATCTCCGGTGAATCCGTCGGTGACCGCCACGTCGACTCCGCGGCGATGATCGATCCTCTGGCCGTCGCCCGGCTCGCCCGTCCACGGAGCCGCGAGGAGCCGATCAGCGGTCAGCGGGCCGACATAGTGCAGATCAAGCGATCGGAGCAGCTCGTCGGCCGCTCGCCGCAAGGTGTCGGGGAGCGCTGGACGCGCCGTCAGAAGCCCGACGCGAGGAGCGTCGACGGCGAAGCGAACCGCGGCGTACGCGCTGCCCGCGACCGCGAACTGGGCGAGTTCGTCCGCCGTCACATCAACCGTCGCCCCCGCGTCACACAGCACGACGGGGGCATTCGACCCGCCGACAATCGAGGCGAGGGTGGCCCGCGTCACCCCGGGTAGCAGACCGTAGGTGAACTGAGCCGAGGCGACCACGGCTTCGGCCGGGGCTACCGAGACCATCGCATCGGCATGTCCGTCGCGGACCAGGCGCGCCGCTACCCGGACGCCGGAGTCCCGACGTGCTCGCACTTCACGCAATGCCTCCGGGCCCGCCGAAACGCCGCGAGCAGCCGTGGCGAGCAGAACGCGCTCGCCTGGCACAATTCCCAGGCGAGCAAGGTCATCCCGGACGGCGTCACCGGATGTCACCAGAGTGAGCACCAGATGCGGATCGGCGTCGAGCGCGCTGGGCAGTGCCTCGAGGAGAGGCCCGGAAGGGGACCCCTCCCCCACCAGGTCAACGGCGATACGTGTCACACCGGGTCAGACGTCAAGCACCTGACGGTCGTTGTACCGGCCGCACGTGCCACAGACGGTGTGCGGCCGGATCACGTGCCCCCGCGAGCACTTTGCGAGGGCCGGCACCTTGGCCTTCCACTGCGAACGCCGGGACCGGGTGTTGCTGCGCGAGGTGCGCCGCTTCGGGACGGCCACTATTCCTTCTCCTTGCTCTCATGAGGGTCGGTGCGACCCTTCTCGGTTCCCGTTGCTCCGCTGTCGGCCAGCGCGGACAGCGCCGCCCATCTCGGGTCGGATCGCGCATGGGAATGTCCAGGCTCGACATCGTCGAGACGCACCCCGCAGTCCACGCAGAGTCCCGCACAGTCCGGGCGGCAGATGGGTGACAGCGGAAGGTTGAGCACCAGGGCATCCCGCACCACGGGCTCGATGTCCGCATGATCATCGATTAGTACCCGAGCGTCTTCGTCGTCACCCAGGTCCGCGGCTCGGTCAGGGTAGTAGAACAGCTCGCGAAACTCGACCATGCTGGCCTCGGACACGTCGTCCAGGCAGCGCGCACATTCACCCCGAAGCGGCGCCACGACGGTCCCGCTGACCAGAACACCCTCGATCACCGATTCGAGACGCAGGTCCAAGGTGGCGCTCGCGCCAGCCGGCACCCACATCATCTCGGTTCCGAGACCGGCGGGAAGTTCCGCCTCCGCCCGGACAAGCCGCATCGACCCGGGCCGCCGACCGAGCTCACGGGTGTCCAGCACAAGGGGACCCTTCGGGGTCCGACGGCGAGAGTGGGATCCAGTCATGGCGGCAGTCAAATTCACATCTACGTCAATGTCAGGAAAAGCCCGGCCGAAACAGGGCCTTCGTGGTGGTATAGCTACCCGGCGTCGCTGACGACGGAGACGGCCCGACGTCGACGGCACCCTGGACCCTCCCAGAGGCCTGGACCCTCCCAGAGGATCGACGAACAGACTCCAGCCAGTCAGCTACTGCGAGCCGGCTAACTACCGAGCCGGCTAACTACCGAGCCGGTCAGCTACTGCGGTCCTAGCCTATCCGATCGGCGCCGCGGACGATCCGATCAGGCTGCCGAGATCTCCGGGCACCCGAGCCCGGCGGGCGGCGGACCTCCGCCCAGGAACCCACTCGGGCACCGCTCACCCCCCCCGCGACCGGCCCGGAGCCCGGACGGTCGGGAACGGCGGGAGAGCCCGGCGGAAGTCGGTCGGCGGCTACCCACCCGGCGGGAGTTACTGAGCGAGACGCTCACGGAGCTGTTTGAGTACCACATCGGGTACCAGCCCCGACACATCACCCCCGTAACGCGCGACCTCCTTCACCAGACTGGAGGACAAAAAAGCGTATTGCGGGTTCGTACTCATGAAAAGAGTCTCCACGCCCGCAAGCGAATTGTTCATCTGCGCCATCTGAAGCTCATAGTCGAAGTCGCTGACCGCACGCAGTCCTTTGACGATCGACTGGATACCCCTACTCCGACAAAAATCGACGATCAGCCCGTGGGACGCATCCACCAGGACGTTGGACGGCGCCATCGGATGATCACGCAGGGCCTCCCTGATGAGCTCCATCCGCTCGTCGACGGTGAACAAGGTGACTTTGTTCTTGTTGATCGATACGGCGACCACGACCTCATCGAAGAGTCTGCTCGCTCGGACGATGATGTCGAGATGACCGTTGGTGATCGGATCAAATGAACCGGGACAGGCTGCCCTCCTCATGATCGAATACCGTACCAGAGAGCGCCCTCCCCGTACCTCCGGTCGCGCAGCGCACACAACCCGTCAGGCCAGGCGACCGGGCCCGAGCGGTGCGATCTTTCGACAACGCAGACACTGTCCGCAGTCAACCAGGCGGCCGCCAGCAGCTTTGACAGCACTTCGCCGAGTTCCGAGTCGCGCATCGCGTACGGCGGATCGAGGAAAACCACGTCGTAGGGATTACCCGAGGCGTTCTGCACCACACGCTCTACCGCGGCTTGCACGATCTTCGCGCCCGACAGTCCCAGCGCTGTCACGTTCCGCCGCAGAGTGCGTATCACGACCGGATCGCGGTCAACGAGAAGGGCATGAGCGGCACCCCGAGACAGCGCTTCCAGACCGACCGCACCAGACCCGGCATAAAGATCGGCAACCCGAGCGCCCCGCAGATCCAGGCAGGTCGACAAGGTGTTGAACAATCCCTCACGGGCACGTTCCGAGGTCGGACGGGTGGTTGTCCCGGGTGGAACCACGAGCCGCCGACCACCCGCGGTCCCACTGATGATGCGCGTCATCGGGCCACCCGGTCATCCCTTCTCGAGGAAGGCGACACTGGTGTCGTCAAGAACCGCGTCGAGCAGCCGGCGCAGCGCGGGATGCCGGTCCAACCCGGGGTCGTCGTCAACCAGGCGACCGGCCTCCGCGCGTGCGTCGCGGATCAGGTCCTCGTCACGAAGAAGTTCCAGGAGCTTCAGGGATCGTCGCCCGCCGGACTGAGCGGCCCCAAGCACATCGCCCTCCCGACGCTGCGCGAGGTCGAGACGGGCCAGCTTCGCCCCGTCGCTGGTGGCGGCGACCGCGCTGAGCCGCTCCCAGGCGGGGGATCCCGGCTCGGCCGCTGTATGCAGAAGACACCAGCCGGGCGCGGTGCCCCGGCCGACCCTCCCGCGCAGCTGGTGCAGCTGGGACACGCCGAACCTGTCCGCGTCCAGGACGACCATCACTGTTGCGTTCGGTACGTTCACTCCCACCTCGATGACGGTGGTGGCGACCAGCACGTCGACCTCGCCGGCCGCGAATCGGTTCATGGTGGCCTCCCGCTGCCCGGGGGCGAGACGACCGTGCAGTGGTTCAACCCTGAGATCCGCAAGATCGCCATCCACCAGCAGGGGCAGCACCTCACACACTGTCGCAGCTGGTCGGGACGCTCGCGGATCCGGACCAGCCGCCGAGGATCCGGCGGGGTCATCCTCCCCGCACTCATCCTCCCCGCCCGCACCGATCCGGGGACACACGACATAGGCCTGATGCCCGGCGGCCACCTCGTCGCGGATTCGTCCCCACATCCGATCCGTCCAGGATCTCTGGCTCGCCGGCACCACGAACGTCCCGATAGGAGAGCGTCCCGCCGGCAGTTCAGTGAGCTCGGAGACTTCGAGATCACCGAACACGGTCATCGCGACCGTCCGGGGAATCGGCGTCGCGGTCATCACAAGAAGGTGGGGAGGACGTCGTCCACGCGCTCGCAGCGTGTCCCGCTGTTCGACGCCGAAACGATGCTGTTCGTCAACGACGATCAGACCAAGATCGTTAAAGATCACCTCATCGTGCAGCAGGGCATGAGTGCCGACCACCAGACCGGTGGAACCGTCTGCGATCTCCGCCAGAGCCTCCCGCCGCGCACGCGCTCCCATCGATCCGGTGACCAGCGTCACCCGCGTGGCCCGATGATCGGCTCCTAGTTCTCCTGCCCGGGCCAGGTCGCCGAGCATCTCCCGGAGGCTTCGGCTGTGCTGAGCGGCAAGAGTTTCGGTGGGCGCCAGGAGTACCGCCTGGCCGCCCGTGTCGACCACGGTGAGCATCGCCCGCAGGGCGACCAGTGTCTTGCCCGAACCCACCTCTCCCTGCAGCAGGCGATGCATCGGAACGGGCCGACCGATCTCGGCCGCGATCGTCTTCCCCACCTCGCGCTGGCCCGTCGTGAGGGGGAAGGGCAGAGCGGCGTCGAACGCCGTCAGTAGACCATCCGGACGCTGCGGGCGGGGTGTCGTCGCCATCGCCTCCACCTCACGACGCCGTTGGGCCAACGCCACCTGCAACACCAGAGCCTCATCCCAGGTGAGGCGCCGACGACCGGAGGCGATCTCACCACGGTTCGCGGGCTGGTGAACCAGCCGGAAGGCCTCGGCCAGAGCGGGCAGGCGGTACCGGCTGCGGAGATCGTCCGGCAGCGGATCCTCGACGGGATCGAGAGAGTCCAACGCCAGCCGGACGCACCTCGCCAGCGTCCAGCTCGGCACCTTGGCGGAGGCGGGGTAGATCGGAACCAGCGCGTTCGCGAACGGCGCACCGCTGGCGGCTTCCCCGCTCTCCTCGGGTTCGAGGAGCTGGACCTCCGGGTTGGTCAGCTGACGCCGCCCGCGGAACTCGTCGACCTTGCCGGCGAACAGCGCGGTCGTCCCGGGACGGAGGTCACGCTCCCGCCAGCTCTGATTGAAGAAGGTCAGCGACAGTGAATGCCGGCCGTCCGTCACCGTCACGCGCACCATCGACTTCCGGGTGCCGCGCATCGGGCGGCGTTCTGTCTTCTCGACCCGGGCCTGGACCGTCACCGTCTCACCGACGACGAGGTCCGCGAGGTCCGTCAGCTCGCCTCTCTCGTGGTACCGGCGGGGCAGGTGCCCCAGCAGATCACCAACCAGCCTCAGCTCCAGGCCATCGGCCAAGAGGGCGGCGGCACGCGCGCCGACGAGAGCCTTCAGGGGCGTGTCGAGGTCGACCACATCACCGATAGTGCACCGGACCACCGACAGTACCGAGACCCACCGGCTCCCGCCGCATCATCTGGACCGCAGAAGGTGGGGTAACCTCAAGCGGGTCATCGCTACGTGCGTCCCCGGGCGGCGCCGTCGGGGTTGCGGGTTGCGGGTTGCGTACGATCCTGGTTCTGACTCCCCTGACGTCCCGGGCACGCCTACCGGGACCAGTACTACTTCGACTTCGGCTACTACTTCGACGGAGTGTTTCTCGTGTCTTCGGTGTGTGACGTCTGCGGCAAGGGGCCGGGCTTCGGTATGTCGGTCTCCCACTCCCACCGACGCACGCGCCGTCGGTGGAACCCCAACATCCAGACCGTGCGCACGGTCGTGGGCGGGACCCCCAAGCGGCTGAACGTCTGCGCTTCCTGCATCAAGGCGGGCAAGGTCTCTCGCGCCTGAGCCCTCCGGCCGGACGTTACTCCGGCCGGAGGGGGCGACACCGGACGCGGGCCTCCCGCGGACGTCGAGGCGGAGCACGGCCACATCCACGTCGGGTACGGTGCCGGTCACCGACGCCGATCCGTTAGTGTCCCGGCATGGCAGGCTCCAGGCGTCGGATTCGGCTCGCCCTCCTGTTCGGTGGCCGCAGCACCGAGCACGCGATCTCCTGTGTATCGGCCAGCGGCGTACTGCGAGCCCTGGATCGTGACGTCTACGACGTCGTCCCGGTCGGCATCGACATGCATGGCCGCTGGGTCATGCTGCCGGACGACCCGACCGCCCTCGCGGTGACGGGAGACCGGCTGCCCGCCGTCGTCGCGGCCCGCGGTGAGAGCGTCGTCCTGGCCGCGGATCCGACGACGCCCGGTCTGCTGCCGCGCCGCCCCCGCGGCGGCCTCAACGCTGCCAGGAGCACCCTCGGGAGCAGCGACACCCTCGGGGACATCGACGCTCTCGGGGACATCGACGTGGTCTTCCCGCTGCTCCACGGCCCCTTCGGGGAGGATGGGACGGTCCAGGGCCTCCTGGAGATGGCCGGCCTGCCCTACGTAGGCTCCGGGGTGTTCGCCAGCGCGGCCGCCATGGACAAGCAACACATGAAGGCACTGCTGCGGGCCGCCGGCCTTCCCGTCGGGTCCTACGCCGTCCTGCGGGCCGGTGACACGCTCACCGGGGCCGACCAGGAACGGCTGGGGCTGCCCGTCTTCGTGAAGCCCGCGCGCGGCGGGTCGAGTATCGGGATCAGCCGGGTCGATGCCTGGGCGGACCTGGACACCGCGATCAAGGCAGCCCGCGCCAGCGACCCCAAGGTCCTGGTGGAGTCGGCGATCGTCGGCCGCGAGATCGAGTGCGGGGTCCTCGGAACTCTGGACGGCCCCGGTGCCGAGGCGAGCGTGCCCGCCGAGATCATCGTCACGTCTTCGGCCGGCTTCTACGACTTCGAGGCCAAGTACATGTCCGACGCCACCCACTTCGACGTCCCGGCCAATTTGCCCCACGCGGTACGGGAGGAGGTGCGGAGAGTGGCAATCGCGGCATTCGAGGCCTTGGACTGCGCCGGGCTCGCGCGGGTTGACATGTTTGTCACGGCTGACGACCATGTGATCATCAACGAGGTCAACACGATGCCCGGTTTCACCCCTACCTCGATGTTCCCGCGGATGTGGGAGGCGAGCGGGGTCACCTATCCGCAGTTGGTGGACCGGCTCGTCAGGCTGGCCCTGCGCGACGGAGCGGGGCTGCGCTGACCGCCCGGCACCTCACGCCACCCGGCACCTCACGCCACCCGGCACCTCACGCCACCCGGGCCCGTGACGGCACAGAGGCGTTCCGCCGGGCGGAATAGCCGGGAGCTCGTCTCAGGATGTCGTCGACCTGCTGTGCGCCCGCACGGCGGGGGCGACCGAGACGAGTACCTCGAACGCCTGCACGTCGGCGGGCAGGATGAGAACCACCTGGGGCTGCCGCGTCGGGGTGGAATAGCGCACCGTCGTCCCGTCCAGGTCCTCGGCAAACCACCCCACATCGTCGACGACGGACAGGATCGCATCGGGACGGTAGCTTGCCGGAAGACCCGACGCGCCGCAGGTGAGCACCACCGGCGTCGCGCCGTAGGCCGCTGCCGTGGTCTGCGGGGGGTCCAGTGCCCGGCGGTCGAGGTCGTCCCCGAGCGACGGGGGAAGGTCGTGGACCAGGTCCACGCACGACGAGCGGGCCGACTCCGCGGGAATCGGCACGTTGGTCAGCCGGATCGATCCGGGACCGCCGCATCCGACCAGCGCGAGCAGGACCCACGAGGCGACGAACACCGGAGACCGACATGACCGCCCTGGCCGGCGCCTGCCCCGTGCCGGGCGCCCGCCCCACTCGGCTTGCTCACCACCGGTGGCCATGTCCCGATTCTGGCGCGCCACCGGCGTCACCGGGTCCCCCCGTCCCGGAGCCGACCTGACCCACGTCGGGACGGAGAAGCTCAGAAGTGAACAACCGGGCAGGTCAGCGTGCGGGTGATGCCGTCGACCGACTGCACTCTCGCCATGACCATCTTCCCGAGGTCGTCGACGGTGGCCGCCTCCGCCCGGACGATGACGTCATAGGGGCCGGTGACGTCCTCGGCCTGAGTGACCCCGGGGATCTGCTCGATCTCCTTGGCAACCGAGGAGGACTTGCCGACCTCGGTCTGGATAAGGATGTACGCGTGGACCACAGACGCTCCCTCGTCGGACGTCGACAGCCCGTCGAGCAGAACTACGGGCCGACAGAAGGTAACAGGCAAACGGCCCGGATGAGAGCCTCCGAGGTCGAGGAATTTACTCAGATCGGCCGGCGGCGACCGACCGAGGGGTCGCCCGGCCTCATCCGGAACCCCAATCGTGGGGGTCAGCTGGTCGGCTCGGTACCCGGTTGTGATGGCAACCACGACGACGCTACCCAGAGCGATGAATAGGAGACACGTGAACGCTCGGAGTATCCGGAGCGAGCCGCCGCCGGGACCGAGCCCCGCCCCGCCCCGCGTACTGACGATCGCCGGATCGGATTCGGGCGGCGGCGCGGGCATCCAGGCGGATCTCAAGACGATGCTCGCCCTCGGCGTCCACGGCATGAGTGCGATCGTCGCGGTGACGGCACAGAATTCCCTGGGCGTCCATGGTGTGTGGGATCTCCCTCCGGAAGCGGTCCGAGCCCAGATCAGAGCGGTCGTGGCGGACATCGGGGTCGACGCGGTGAAGACGGGGATGCTCTCCTCCGCCGCACTGGTCTCGTTGGTCGCCGCCGAACTCTCGCGGCTCGACGTGCCCGTCGTGGTCGATCCGGTCAGCGTCTCCAAGCACGGCGACCCCCTGCTGGCCCCGGAGGCGGTCGAGGTGGTCCGTACGGAGCTCATGCCCCGTGCCACCATCGCCACACCGAACCTCGACGAGGTACGTCTGCTGACCGGGGTGGAGGTGCGGGACGTCGCCGGCCTGCCCAGAGCCGCCGAGGCGATGCTCGCCCTGGGCCCGCGCTGGGTGCTGGTGAAGGGCGGGCATCTTCCCGGCGACGCGGTCGACCTGCTCACCGACGGGACCACCGAGGTCGTCCTCCGAAGCCCCCGCCTGGACCGGCGGCACACCCATGGCACCGGCTGCACGCTGGCCTCCGCGATCGCCGCGCACCTGGCGCAGGGGCGTGGTCACGCCGAGGCCGCACAGTCCGCCAAGGCCTACGTCAGTGGCGCCCTGGCCAGCGGCTTTCCGCTCGGCGCGGGGATCGGCCCGGTAGACCATGGCTATCGTCACCGTAGGTAGCGGCCTGAGAGTCGGGCTCGGGCCGCGCCGGTGGCGTCTGGTTCAATCGCCCCGCCGCACGTGACCTGACGCACGTCACGCATCCGCATCATCACCGTGGAGGTAGCCCGTGGGGGCGCACAGCTCGGGAGTGGTACCATCCACCAGTACCGACCGACGATGGTACCGCATCGTCGGCGGTGCTCCGCTCACCGGCTCGGTCGAGGCGTCCGGGGCTAAGAACTCGGTCACCAAGCTGCTCGTCGCCACCCTCCTCACGCCAGAGCCGTGCACCCTGACCCGGGTGCCTCGGATCGCCGAGGTCGACGTGGTCTTGGGCATGCTCGCCGAACTCGGCACTCAGGTGGAGTGGCTGGACGAGCACACTGTGCGACTCGCTACCGAAAAGATCATCGATGCGTCGCTGTCCGAGGCCTACTCCGGGGTCAACCGGATACCGATCCTGATGATGGGCCCGCTCCTGCACCGCGTCGGCGAAGCCGTGATCCCGCTGCCCGGCGGTTGCCGGATCGGCAAGCGCCCCGTCGACTTCCACCTCGCCGGCCTGCGTGCCATGGGTGCAGAGATCGTCGAGCAGATACGTTCCGTCCAGGTCAAGACGCTGGGTCTGCACGGCACCCATGTCGCACTGCCGTTCCCGAGCGTCGGCGCGACCGAGAACCTGCTCCTGGCCGCGGTCCGGGCACAGGGTACGACCGTCATCTCGAATGCGGCGGTGGAACCCGAGGTCATCGACCTCATCATGTTCCTGCAGCAGATGGGCGCCCTCGTCGACGTGGAAGTCGACCGCACGATCGTGGTGCAGGGGGTCGGCGCACTGCGGGGAGCCACCCACGCCCCGATCCACGACCGCATCGAAGCGGCGTCCTTCGCCTCGGCCGCGGTGGCCACCGACGGCAGGGTGGAGGTGGTCGGTGCCCGCCAGGAACATCTGGCGACCTTCCTCAACCACCTCCGCCGGCTCGGCGGCGAGTTCGAGGTCACCCCGCAGGGAATGACCTTCTTCCGGGCCCGGCCGTTGACCGCGTCACATGTGCAGACCGACGTGCACCCCGGGTTCATGACCGACTGGCAGCAGCCCCTGGTCGTCCTGCTCACCCAGGCCGGGGGTGCCTCCGTGATCCACGAGACGATCTACGAGGACCGGTTCGGGTACACCAGACAGCTGGCCGAGATGGGCGCCGACATCGCCCTGTCGACCCTGTGCCTCGGCGGGAAGGCCTGCCGGTTCGCGTCCCGGGACTTCGAGCATTCGGCGGTCGTGAGCGGGCCGACCTCCCTCACCGGCGGTGATCTGGCGATCCCCGACCTGCGCGCCGGCTTTGCCTACGTGCTGGCCGCGCTGGTGGCCGACGGCACCAGCGTCATCCGCGGGACCCGTTTCCTCGAACGCGGTTACGAGGACCCGGTGGGTAAGTTGCGCTCGATCGGAGCGCTCATCGACACGCAGGCCGTGGGTTCGCCCCCCGGCACCGACCACGCCCCGGCCTGACCGGAACGATGGTGCTGCCGGGCCAGGCGCGGGCAGGCCAGGCGCGCGGGCAGGTCAGAGACGGAGCCGGTACTCCGGGCCCGGCTCCCGACTCATCAGATCCTTGACGGCCTCCATCGGAGGAAGACCCTCATAGAGGACCCGTTCGACCTGACGGGTGATCGGCATGGAGACGCCCAGGTCATCGGCCATGGCGAGCAGGGGGCGGCAGGAGCGCACCCCCTCGGCGACCTGCTGCTGTTCGGCCTCCACCTGCGCGAGCGTGAGGCCACGCCCGAGTTTCTCGCCGAAGGTGCGGTTGCGCGAGAGCGGGGAGCCGCAGGTCGCCACGAGATCCCCCAGTCCCGCCAGTCCCGCGAAGGTCATCGGATCGGCACCCAGCGCGACCCCGAGCCGGAGGGTCTCGGCCAGGCCGCGCGTCATCAACGAGGCGAGGCTGTTGGTGCCGAAACCCATTCCCTCCAGCATGCCGGCAGCCAGCGCGATGACGTTCTTGATCGCTCCGCCCAGCTCGCAGCCGATCACGTCGGTGTTGGTGTAGGGGCGGAAATAGGCCGTCCAGCACGCCGCCTGGACGGCCTCCGCCGTGCTCGTCGAGGTACTGGCGATCACAGTCGCCGCCGGCTGCTCGGCGGCGATCTCGGGCGCCAGATTCGGACCGCTCACCACCGCGATCCGGTCCGGCGACACGCCCGTGACCTGCGTGATGACCTCGCTCATCCGCAACTGGCTGCCCACCTCCACCCCCTTCATCAGGCTGACGTAGACGGCGTCGGGCCCAATCAGGGGCGCCCATCCCGCGAGGACGGAGCGCAGCGCCTGAGACGGTACGGCCAGCACCACGAACTCCGCGCCGGCCAGCGCCTCCCCCGCGTCGGACATCGCGCGCACCCGGTCCGGCAGCTGGATCGCCGGCAGATAGCGCGGATTGACCTGGCGGGTGTTGACCGCCCGGACGATCTCAGGGTCACGGGCGACCAGGTTGACCCGCGCTCCGGCATCCGCGAGGACCTTCGCGAACACGCTTCCCCAGGACCCGGCCGTAAGCACCGCGGCCCGTCTCACCTCGTCCCCCGGGAAACGTCCGGCCGAGCGCGGGGAGCGATCGCAACCCCGACGATGGGTACGAGGAAGGCGACACCGATCGAGGCGTTTTCTACCTTGTGGCAGGAATCGACAATAATTGTGCCCTCCGGATGGATCGCGCGCATGGTACCGACGTCCGGCCGGCTGGACACCTCGCACCTCGCATCCCGCCGCGTCCGCCGCGTCCTCACTCTGACCGTAGACGCCGATCTGACGGGTACCACGCAGGATGCGCCGCCTGCCGGGGAAGCGCCACGGCTCCGGCGTTCAGCCCGCGCCCGGAGGACCCGGGGCACCACGGGGTCGGCATGGCCTATGGTCGCCTTCGTGTGGCTCCCACGAAACGGAGTGTCCTGGACAGTCGTGCTGCCGCTGAAGAACCTCACCCGGGCGAAGACCCGGCTGGACCGCCCCGACCGGAGCCGGCTGGCCCTTGCGATGGCCTTGGACACGGTGACGGCGGTACTTAAGTCCGAGACCAGTCTGGTCGGCGCCGTGATGATCGTGACGAACGATCAGACGGCCGACCACGCTCTGTCGGCTCTCCCCAATCTCCACTATATCGGCGCAGATCAACCGGACCTTTCCCCGGCTGCGAGGGGTGCTCGGCTCGTCGTGATTCCGGACGAACCCGACCGAGGTCTCAATCCCGCCCTGGTGCACGGCGCCGCGCTGGCCTCGGCCCGCTGGCCCACCCGTGCGGTGGCTGCCCTCTCCGCCGACCTTCCCGCGCTGCGCCCCCCCGAGCTGCATCAGGCGCTGTCCGAGGCGAGCCAGCACCGTCGCGCGGTTCTCGCCGACGCGGCCGGAACGGGAACCGTTCTGCTGACCGCGTCGGCCGGCGCCATCCTGCAGCCCGCATTCGGACCGCATAGTCACGCCACGCACCGTCGCTCCGGAGCGGTGGATCTGACGGGAACCCTCGGTGGCTCGGTACCGGGACTGCGACGTGACGTCGACACGCTGGCGGATCTGGCGCAGGCCCGGGACCTGGGGGTGGGCTGGGCCACCAGGGCGGCGCTGACCGCCGGGTATCACTCCCCGCTCGCGGCGGAGGACTCCGGCGAACCCGGCGGCGAACCGGGCACCTCGGCGGAGCCAGGGCTGTCCGTACCGCCGGGGATCGTAGGCGGAACCCAGCGCCGGATCGTGAGCGACGCGAGCGGACCAGGTCGGGCGAAGAAGTATCCCTGACCCAGCTCGCAACCCAGCTCCTCGAGCTCGGCGATCTGTCCTTCCCGCTCGATGCCCTCAGCCACGACGACGGCACCGAGGGCGTGCGCGAGACTGATCATCGATCGACGCATCGTCGCCACCCGGTGTCCGTCTCTGGGCAGTTCGAGCAGCGTCCGATCGAGCTTCACGACGTCCACCGGCAGTTGATGGAGGGCGGCCAATGTGCTGTGGCCGGCACCGACGTCGTCGAGCGCGACCGCCACCCCCAGCGCACGAACCTCGTTCAGCACCTCGCGTGCGCCGCGCAGATCGTCGATCCGGCTCGTTTCGGTGATCTCGACCACCAGCCTGCCCGGGTCGAACCGACTGGCCGCCAGCGCCTGGGCGACGCTGTCGAGCAGCGTGGTGTCGGCAACCCTGCTGGCTGAGACGTTCACGTGCAGCCGCAGTGCCGAGGCCGGGTACGCCACGGCGACCTCCGCGCAGGCCTGGGTGAGGACCATGTCGTCGAGGGCGCCGACGATGCCGCCGTCCTCCGCGGCCGCAACAAAGGTGCCCGGTGGCACCGGTCCACGCCCCGGCTCCGTCCATCGGGCGAGCGCCTCCAAGGCGACCGGACTGCGATCGCGCAGCCGCACGATGGGCTGATAGTGCACGTCGAAGCCGGCCGACCGTCCTCCCCTGCGCAGGGCGGTGGCGAGGGCGTCGGCGAGGTGCGTGCCGGCGCTGGGCGGGCACAGCCCGGGCCGGTAGACCACCAGACGGTTCTTTCCCGTTCGTTTTGCCGTGTGGACGGCTGTGTCGGCCCGCCGGAGCAGCGCCTCGGTGGTCTCCTGGGTCCGACGCGCGACGACCAGCCCCACACTCCCGCGGACCGGCCAGAGGTGACCGGCGGCCGGCGCCGGCTGGCGCAGCGCGGCCAGGACCCGTTCGGCAACGGTCTCGGGCAGTTCCCGCCCACCGTCCAACAGCACGGCGAACTCGTCGGAGCCGAGCCTCGCCACAGTGTCCGACGTGCCTACGCAGTGTCGTAGCCGTTGCCCGACCGCGCGCAGGAGATGATCACCCGCGGCGTGCCCGAGGCTGTCGTTGACGACCCGGAAGTCGTCGAGGTCGCAGTACAGGACGGCCACGTCACGGCCGTCGTGGCGGCTCGCGGCGAGGGCGTCGGTGAGCCGCTGCTGGAACAGGGTGCGGTTGGCCAGCTCGGTCAACGGGTCATGGGATGTCCAGTGCCGCACCTCGTGTTCGGCCTCGCAGACCCGGCTCGCCAACCGCTGGCTCGCCCGCAGGGTCGTCAGCTGCCGGACGAGGACGGTGAGGACGAGCGTCGCACCCCCGATGATCTCGATCGGATCGAGAACGACTCCGCCGTGGGCCCGCCCCAGCAGAAGCGCCGCGACCACGGCCGCGGCGACATAGGGTACCGCCGGCCACAGCCATCCGAGCAGTTCGCCGCGAACAGGCCATCGGCGGGGCCGGCGGCCGTTCTCCCGGCCGTCCTCCCGGCCGGCACGCGATGCCGCAAGAACGATCAACAGGGCACCGGCGACCGAGCAGGAACCCGTCATCGTGGGATCACCGTCGTCGAGCTGAACGATCCACACGCCGACGACCGCGAGGCACACCAGTCCGGTTCCGGCGATCGCGATGGCGGGCAGATCCACCGGCTGCCGGAAGCCTGCCACGTGCAGGAATGCGAGGATCAGCAGAAGCACGACGATCGGATGCGCAACCGCGAGGAGATGCTCCACCGGCTGCGGCGGGCGGGAGGAGTCCACTTCGTCGATCCCGGCGAGCACCCCGGACCAGGCGAGCAGGAACAGGGAGTTGCCG
>NZ_CDWWEW010000029.1:0-26250 GCF_977966315.1 Frankia sp. CeRuru1 | reverse complement strand
CCCCCGACGGGCCCGCCCCGGCCACGCTCGCCGAACCCGATGGTCCCGCACGCGGCGGCGTCGTCGTCCTCCACGAGGCGTTCGGCCTCACCGAGCACATCACCGATGTCTGCTCGAGGTTCGCGCGCGGGGGGTGGCGGGCAATCGCCCCCGGCCTGTTCCACCGCGCGGGCTCGCCCGTCTTCGACTACGACGATCTCGCCTCCGCAGTGAAGATCATCCATAAGCTCAACGGCACCGACCTCCTCGCCGACATCGACGCCGCGCTGGTCGTCCTCGCCGAGGAGGGAACCGCCATCGACCGCTGCGCCGTCGTGGGCTTCTGCGTCGGCGGGAGCATCGCCTTCCAGGCGGCGGTGGCCCGGCCGTTCGGCGCCGCGACCACCTTCTACGGTGGCGGGATCACTATGCGCCGCTTCGGGGAACCCGCCCAGCTGGATCTCGCCGGCCGCCTGCAGGCACCGTGGCTCGGTCTGTACGGCGACCAGGATCCGAGCATCCCCACTTCGGAGGTGGAGGACCTGCGGGCGGCGACACGGAAGGCGTCTGTGCCCACCGAGATCGTCCGTTACCCACAGGCTGGGCACGGCTTCCACAACGACGCCCGCGCCGCCGCCTACCACGGCCCGTCGGCGAAGGACGCCTGGTCACGCATGCTGACCTGGTTCGACTCGCATGTTCCCGGCTGAGCCCACCCCGCCGACCGTGGCGCCGGCCGGTCCAGCACCATGGCCGGTCCAGCACCATGGCCGGTCCAGCACCGTCAGTCCGGGACGTGACCCCGGTGCAGCGCCACCACGCCGCCGGTGAGGTTGCGCCAGCCGACCCGGAACCAGCCTGCTTCCCGCAGCAGGCCGGCCAGCTCCGCCTGGGCGGGCCAGGCCCGGATCGACTCGGCGAGATAGACGTACGAGTCCGGGCTGTTGCTCACCGCGCGGGCCACGGCTGGCAGGGCCCGCATCAGGTACTCGACGTAGACCGTCCGCCAAGGCGCCCAGACCGGGCGGCTGAACTCGCACACCACGAGCATCCCGCCCGGACGGGTCACCCGGCGCAGCTCGGTGAGGCAGCCGAGCGTGTCGGCGACGTTGCGCAGACCGAACGAGATCGTCGTCCGGTCGAAGGTCTCGTCCCGGAACGGCAGCCGCAGCCCGTCCCCGGCGGTCAGCAGGATCCGCCCGGCCTCCCCCGGCAACGGCCGCGACGCCAGCCGACGCTGCCCGGCCCGCAGCATCCCCAGGGAAAAGTCGCAGGCCACCACGTCGGTCCCGGCGAGCGCGAAGGCTCGTGACGAGGTCGCCGTCCCGGCGGCGAGGTCGAGGACCCGAAGGCCCGGCCGCAGGTCCAGCGCGCCCGCCGCGGCGCGCCGCCAGGTCCGGTCGAGCCCGCCGGTGAGCACGGTGTTGGTCAGGTCGTACCGGTTGGCCACCCCGTCGAACATCGACGCGACGTCCCGCGGACGTTTGTCGAGTCCCGCTCTGCTCACCATGCCCCTTCCTCACTCACCATGCCCCTTCCCCGCCGCCGAACCGCGCCGAGGCCGCCACCGAGGCGTCGCGGGCGGCCCTCTCGACGGTGTCCCAGTCGGTGCTCTCGCCGATCCGCCGCAGCCGCGCGCGGGTCGGCTCGTCGCACAGCGCGCCCGCGACCCCGGCGGTGTACAGGTCGCGGGCCCGGGCACCGAGCCCCGCCGCGACCGCGTGCTCCGTCTCCAGATCGGTGCCGAACATAGCGGGATCGTCGGTGGCGAGCGAGCACGCGACCCCGGCCCGCAGCAGCGCCGCCAGAGGATGGTCGTCGAGGGACGCCACCGACCGGGTCCGCAGGTTGGACACCGGGCAGACGTCCAGCACGATCCCCTGATCGACCAGCCGTCGCATCAGCTCGGGGTCCTCGGCGGCCCGGATCCCATGCCGGATCCGCCTGGCTCCCAGCGCGTCGAGCGCGCTCCGCACGGACACCGGGCCCGCTGTCTCCCCCGCGTGCGGGACCGCGGCGAGCCCGCCGTCGGCGGCCAGGGCGAACGCCGACGCGAACGGCTCGGGGGGATGACCGACCTCCGGTCCGCCGAGCCCGATGCCGACGACACCGCGATCGGCGAACCGCACCGCCCACCGCGCCACCTCCATCGCGGCCTCGACTGGCAGCACCCGCTCGATGTCCGGGGTGAGGCGCACCTCGACGCCGTAGCGCTCCCTGGCCTCGATCGCCCCGTCGGCGTAACCGTGGAAGATCTCCTCGACGCGGACCCCCCGATGGACCCGGAACCAGGGCGAGAAGATGCCCTCCAGGTAGACAGCGCCCGCCCGGGCCGCCTCGGCGGCGTAGTCGACGACCACCTGGCGGAAGTCGGCCTCCGTCCGCATCACGTGGGTGGTGAGGATCCAGGCCTTCAGGAAGTGGTCGAAGTCGCGGAAGCGGTAAAGGTCCGCGAGGCCATCGACCGTGCGGGCGGGCAGCGCCTCGGAGTTGCGGCGCGCCATCTCCAGCAGGGTGGCGGGACGGACCGTGCCCTCCAGATGGACGTGGAGTTCGATCTTCGGCCCGGTCGGGGACGGAACCGCGAATCCGGAGGGGTCACTCACCCGGTCACTGTATGGTGCGCCCGGCTACGCGGAGATGAGCGGCAGCGCGGTGGAGGAGAAGTGCGAGGCCACCCGGTCGTCGACCGGGTCCTGCGCCGGGTCGCGGTGCACGACGAGGTGCCGGTAGCGGGTGTCGCGCTGCGCGGGAATGCGGTCGGCCGCGCGGATCAGGGAGATCAGCTCCGCCCGGTTGGTGCGATGGCGCGCCCCGGCGGAGGAGACGACGTTCTCCTCCAGCATCACCGAGCCGAGGTCGTCGGCGCCCATGTGCAGGGTAAGCTGGCCGACCTCCTTGCCGGTGGTCAGCCAGGAGCCCTGCAGATGCGTGATGTTGTCGAAGAACAGCCGCGCGACCGCGACGAGGCGGAGGTACTCCAGGGTCGTCGCCTGGGTGCGCCCGCCGAGATGGTTGTTCTCCGGCTGGTAGGTCCAGGGGATGAACGAACGGAATCCGCCGGTCCGGTCCTGGACGTCCCGGATCATCGTCAGGTGTTCGATGCGCTCGGCGTTCGTCTCCCCCGTGCCCATCATGAAGGTGGCGGTGGATTCCAGGCCGAGGTTGTGAGCGGTCTCCATCACGGACAGCCAGGCGTGACCGGGCTCCTTCAGCGGAGCGATCGCCTGCCGGGGCCGTTCGGTGAGGATCTCCGCTCCCGCGCCCGCGAAGCTGTCCAGGCCCGCGTCCCGCAGCCGGGTAATGACCTCGGGAAAGGTCAGCTCGGACGTCCGGGCGATGTGCACAACCTCGCTGGCGCCCAGCGAGTGCAGTGCCAACTGGGGATATGCCTTCTTGATGGCGGCAAAGGTGCGCTCATACCACTCGATGCCGAAGTCGGGATGGTGCCCGCCCTGCAGCATGATCTGCGTGGCGCCGAGCTCGACCGCCTCCCCGCACTTGGCGACGATATCCTCGACGTCGCGGACCCAGCCCTCGGCATGCTTCGGAGCGCGGTAGAAGGCGCAGAACCGGCAGGCGGTCACGCAGACATTCGTGTAGTTGATGTTCCGGTCGATGATGTACGTCGCGATGCCATCGGGGAAACGGCGTCGACGGACCGTGTCCGCCGCACCGCCGAGCGCGTGCAGCGGCGCCCTCGTGTAGAGGAGCAGCGCCTCCTCCGCCGAGATACGCCCGCCGGCTGCGGCCCGGTCCAGCACGGACCGGATCTCACCATCGCCCTGACCCACCGGAATCTCGCCATCGACATCCATACGGCCCTCCCCGCATAGCGCCTTCGGCGCGACGCGGGGACCCCTGGCATCGGGCGCCGTTCGGGGTCTCCGTCGAATCACCTTCGGCGATCCTCCCAGGGTAGCCGTCGGAGCCATCGGGGCCATCGGCGCGACGCGGGGGATGAACGGTCAGTGTCCGGATCGCGTCCCCGGGTCCGCCGGACTGGAGCCACCGTGGGTGGCGTCAGTGTAGCCACCGGTCGAGGAACCGGCGGTCGAGGAGCCGGCCGGGCTGGCGGGACCGGCGTCGTGGTGACCATGGCCGCGGCTGGTGAGCTTCGCCTGGAGCTGCTTGATCTTGTCCCGGTTCTCCGGCCGGTTGGCCGCGGCCTTGGCCTTGTTGACTATCTCCTTGGTCTTCGGGCTGTGCAGGAAGTCCGTGATCTTGTTCGAGAAACTGGCCATGATAACGGTGTACCTATCCGGGCAGGGGTTTACGCCTGCCGGTCATCCGTTCGACGACCCGCCCGAGGAGCCGCCGAACGTGTCCCTCACCCGGTTCCACAGACTGTCGAGCTGGTCACGGGTGTCGTCCTTGACCGACGTGACGACCTTGTCCCACAACCGCTGGCGCTGTTCGTCGACCATCAAGGCGATCTGGTCCGCCACGTAGAGCAGCAGCAGGACGACGAGGACGAACAGAATCGTGCGCTTGAAAGGGATCCGCAGCCGGAACCGACGCCGGGGACGCGGTCGCGGCGCCGGTTCAGCGTAGGGAGCCGGCGCGCGTCCGCGCCGGTCCGGGCGTGCCTCGGCCACCCACGGGGCCGGGGCCGGCCGTGGCTCCGGCGAGAGCGCACCGCGCCCCCTGACAGGCTCGGGACCCGCGGGCACCGACGGGGGCCACTGCTGGGCCACGGGTCGGGGCCGCGCCGGCGCCTGGGGGGACGGTGCCGCCTCCGCGGCACGGCCGGCGTAGGGCTGACCGGCGTAGGGCTGACCGGCGTAGGGCCAACCCGCGTGGGGCCGACCCGCGTAGGCCTGGTCCGGGTAGGGCTGACCGGCGGGCGGAGAATCCGCCCGGGGCTGGCCGCCGTGCATCGGGCGGACGTCCGGTGCCGGATGGCCCCCCTCGCCGGAATCGTCGAAACCCGATCGGTGGCCGTTCCCGTCGGCCTCATCGTCGTACTGGACGAATCCGCCGCGGCGCCGTCGACGGGCCCGCGGCGCCCCGGGCCGCGGGCCCGCGGCACGGTCGGCGGCCGGTGGCGGTGCCAGCGCGGGTGGCGGCATGGGCGGACCGGCCGGCGGGGGCATGTCGCGGGCTGAGTCGTTCCACCAACGATCGCCGCCGAGGGGCCGGGACTCATTCTCCCACCAGCGCCGCTGTTCATACGGGTCATACGGGGTCGCAACCTGGGTCGGATCCGGTCGACCGGCCCCGTCGGCCCCGTCGGCCCCGTCGGCCGCAACCGCCCCAGCCGCGGCGGCACTGCGTCCCCGTGGCCAGGTCCCGTCGAGCAGGGCGGTCGCGGCGTCTCGCGCGTCACCGGCCCGGCCGCGCTCGCCGAGCAGGGTGAGCAGCAGGTTCTCGGTGGAGGGCCGGTCCCGGGGGTCGCGGGCGAGCGCGGACCGGACGATCGGCGTGAGATCAGGCGGCATGGCCCGCAGGTCCGGCTGACCCGTCAGGATCTTCTCCGACATCTCCAGGTAGGTGCCGTGGCCGTAGGGGTGACCGCCGGTGGCCGCGTAACCGATCAGCAGTCCCCAGGCGAAGACGTCGACCGCCGGGCCGAGCGCGGCGCCCTCCATCTGCTCGGGCGCCATCCAGCCGACCGAGCCGAGGACCAGACCCGTCTGGGTGCGGCCCTTTGTCATGTCGAGCGCACGGGCGATCCCGAAATCGATGACCCGGGGGCCGGAGTACGACAGCATGACGTTGCTCGGTTTGAGATCCCGGTGGACGATGCCGGCCCGGTGGATAGCGGTGAGCGCGGACGCCACGCCGACCGCCACGCCCTGCAGTGTCGACAGCGGCAGCGGACCGGACTCGGTGACGGCCTGATCAAGCCGGACGCCGTCGATGTACTCCGTGACCAGATAAGGACGACGCGCGTCGGGATCGGCATCGAGGACCTGGGCGGTGCAGAAGGGCGCGACCCGCCGAGCGGCCGCCACCTCGTCCCGGAAACGTGCCCGGAACTCCGGGTCGGCGGCGAGGTCCGACCTGATCACCTTGATCGCAACGAACTTCTCGGCTGCGTCCTGGGCGAGGAACACCGTTCCCATCCCACCCGCGCCCAGCCGACCGACGACCTGGTAAACACCGATCGTGGTCGGATCATCGGGATGCGGCGCCTCGGCCGGATATCCGCCACTAGGCGAAACCCGACGCGCCGATCGTTCCGTCACTGTTCTCCCGCCCGTGTTATACCTCCGGCCGCGGCCCAGGTACCGTTCCGGCCTGGGAGCCGTCACCGGTGCCGCAATTGTCCCCCCGCGCAGGGAGACGAACCCATCATCACGCCACAGTCCGTCGTCGCCCAGTCCCTACGGGCATCCGCAACGGCGCGGAAGTCACGCTAACGCTAACCCTCTCGAGTAAATCGATGTCGAGCGTTGTCCGCCAGCCGACGCGGCGGATCCGGTCGTTCCCGCCAGCCGTATCCGAGGGGACCGCAGGTAGTCGACGACAACCACAGGTGGTCGACGACTCACCATTCCGCGGATGAAGGCGGGTGCGGCGTGTCTCCGGCAGGATGAGGGAGGGAACATCCACTGCTACCGACCGGCTGCCCCGACAGCGCCGGTCGGCCGCCAAGCTTAGGGAGTCACCCGTGGTCACGCAGTCCGCCGATGCGCACCAGCCCGCGAACGCGGTCACGGAAACCGACCCCGCGGCCAGGGCGAGCGTCACCGGCGCCGTGCGGTCGGGGACGTCCCCGGTCGACACCGACGTCGACATGCTGATCGTCGGCGCCGGGCCGGCCGGCCTCTACGGCGCCTACTACGCCGGATTCCGCGGCCTGTCAGTCGCGCTCATGGACTCGTTGCCCGAGGCCGGCGGTCAGGTCACCGCGATGTACCCGGAGAAGATGATCTATGATATCGCGGGCCTGCCGGCCGTCCGGGGCCGTGAACTGATCGACGCCCTGTTGATCCAGGCGAACCAGTTCTCCCCCACCTACCTGCTGGGCCAGCAGGCCGCCGAGCTGACCCACGAGCCGGGCGCCGTGGTGGTGACCAGCAGCCAGGGTCTTCGGGTACGCGCCAAGGTCGTCGTCATCACCGGCGGTCTCGGCACCTTCACCCCCCGCCCGCTGCCCACCGGCACCGCGCATCTGGGCCGCGGCCTGGTCTACTTCGTGCCCAAGCTCGACGTCCACACCGGCCAGGACGTCATCGTGGTCGGCGGCGGGGACAGCGCCTTCGACTGGGCGCTGGCCCTGGAGCCGATCGCCCGCTCGGTCACCCTCGTGCACCGTCGGGACCGGTTCCGGGCGCATATGTCCACAGTCGAACGGGTCGAGGCGTCCTCCGTCGAGATCCTGACCTTCACCGAGGTCGCCTCGGTCCACGGTGAGGAGTGGATCGAGAAGGTCGAACTGGTGCAGACCCGCACCGGCGACCGACATGTCCGACCCGCGCAGGCGGTCGTCGCCGCGCTCGGATTCACCGCCGACCTCGGACCGCTGACCCGCTGGAATCTGACCATTGACAAGCGGCACATCGTCGTCGACCCGACGATGGCGACCGGGGTCGAGCGGATCTTCGCGGCCGGCGACATCACTGAGTACCCAGGGAAGGTCCGCCTGATCGCGACGGGTTTCGGGGAGGCCGCGACGGCGGTCAACAACGCGGCGCCGGTGGTGGACCCGTCGGCAAAGATCTTCCCGGGGCACAGCTCCGACGACGGCACCGGCGGCTGAGCGCCCGGCGGGCGTGACCGACAGGCGTGGCCGTTGTCCGTCGGCGCCCGACCGGGCGCCGACGGACCCGCGGCGCACACTGGGAACATGCGCGGTCTACTGGTGATCGGTCACGGATCCCGGCGGGATGAGGCGAACGCGACGGTTCGGGAGCTCGCCCACCGGCTCCTGGTCGATCCCGGTCATGTGGTCGATCCCGGCCATGCCGCCGCGCCATGGACGTGGGGGGCGGTCGAAGCCGCCTTCCTCGAAATCGCCCGGCCCGACATCGCCACCGGGTACGCCACGCTGGCCGACGCGGGATGCACCGAGATCGTCGTCTACCCGTTCTTCCTGTTCGACGGCAATCACACCCGCCGAGACATCCCGGCGGCACTCGACGACGCCCGGTGCCGGCACCCGACGACCCGATGGGTGCTGTCGGAGCCGCTCGGGCTGCACGCGAGCGTCGTCGACGCGGTCCGCGCGCGGCTCGACGACACTCTGCGTCTCCTGGTCCGCGAAGCCGAGGCCGCCGCTCCGAAGATCAACCCTCCGGCGAGCCGGAGGACCGGCTGGTGACGACGAAGTCCGCGACGGCGGCCGCGAGCGGATGGACCCCGGGTTCGGTGGGCACGATGTCCACCCGCATGCCCGCCACCGCACAGGCCAGCGCGCTGCGTCGACCCATCGCCGCGATGAGCAGATCGGGCGGGAGAGGTCCGTAGATCTCGGCGGTGCTGCGGGCGGCGGTGGACGACGCGAAGGCCGCGACGTCGAAGTCGCCGTGCCGGAGCTCCTCGGCGATCCGGGGATCCGGCTCGGCGGTCACGTCGGTAAGCAGCGGCACCCGGCGCAGGGAACACACCCCGTCCGGCGGGTCCGCCGCGCCGACGATCAGCACCCGCGACGAGCCGGTCGGACCGGCGAGACCGGTCGACGACGGATCCATGGACAGCTCGGCGACGGGCACCGAGGCGAGGCCCAGCCCGTCAAGCGCTTCCGCGGCGTCCCCGCGGGCCGCGACGAGAGTCAGGCCGGCCAACGCCCGCACGTCGGTGCCAGCTCGACGCAGCAAGGCCACCACGGCGGCGACCTCGTCCGCATCGGCCAGCAGCAGGCCATCCGCTCCCGGCAGCGCCGCCACCAGCACGGCACCGGCGTCCTCGACCGGCGCGGGCCGGGCGACAACGGTCTCGACCGCATCCGCGCCCAGCTGCCGCAGCCGGCGAGCCAGCAGACCCGGCCGCGGCCGGGTACGGGCCACGAGTACCCGGATCCCGGCGAGCGGCCCCGCCTCCGAGACCGGCGCGTCCCGGCGCGCCGCGACCTCTCCGACCACGATCACCGCGGGAGACCGCACACCGGCCGCGATCGCGTCGATCGCCAGCGCGTCCAGGGTGGTCCGCAGGACCCGCTGCGCCGGGGTCGCCCCGCGCTCGATGACCGCGACCGGCGTCGCCCCGGGGCGACCGCCGGTGAGCAGCGCGTCGGTGATGTCCATGAGACGCGCCACCCCCATCAGGATGACGATGGTCGCCCGGGAGGCCGCGAGACCGGCCCAGTCCACCGTCGACTCCGGATGGCCGGGTGGCAGGTGCCCCGAAACGATGGCAACCTCCTGCGCGAGACCACGATGGGTGACCGGGATGCCGGCACAGGCGGGTACGGCCAGCGCCGAGGTAACGCCGGGCACGACGGTGCACGCGACCCCCGCCACGGCGCAGGCCTGCGCCTCCTCGCTGCCTCGCCCGAGCAGGTAGGGATCGCCGCCCTTGAGGCGGACGACGCGCGCACCGGCGCGCGCCCGGTCGACGAGGAGCGCGTTGATCTCCTCCTGGGTCCACGACGGCGCGGTCGGGCTCTTGCCCACGTGGATGATCTCGGCGCCAGCCGGGGCGGCGCCGAGGAGGACGGCCGCGGCGAGCCGGTCGGTGACCACGACGTCCGCGTTCGCCAGCACCTCACGGCCGCGAACGGTGAGCAGACCGGGATCGCCCGGGCCCGCGCCGACCAGCCAGACCTCACCCACACTTCGCCCGTCCGTCACGGCGTGCACCGTACCTGCTCGGTTGCCTTCGAACACTGGCAGCCGGCAGGCCCGAGGAGGTCAGTGGATGCCACACTCCGTCTTGATCGAATCGGCCCACCGGCCCTCCCGGCCGGCGCCCCGCCGGGTGCACGGCCAGCAGCCAACCGAGTCGTAACCGTCGGAGAGGAGCGGGTTGACGATGACGCCGTGCTCGGCCACGTAGCGTTCGACGTCCTCGTCGGTCCAGGCCGCGAGCGGGTGGATCTTCACCTTGCCCCGTCTGGCGTCCCAGTCGACGACCCGGAGCTTCGCCCGGCTGGGCGACTCCGCCCGCCGCGACCCCGCGGCCCAGGCACGGTAGGGAGCCAGGGCCCGATCCAGCGGAACGACCTTGCGCATCCGGCAGCACAGGTCCGGGTCGGTCCGGTAGAGGTCCTGACCGTAGACGGCGTCCTGGCCGACGACGGTAAGCTGCGGACGGGCGCTGATGATCGGCAGGTCGTAGGTTCCGGCCACCGCGTCCCGGGTACCGACGGTCTCGGGGAAGTGATAACCGGTGTCGATGAAAACCACGGGGACGTCGGACCGGATCCGGGCGAGCATGTCCACGAGGATCGTCTCAGCCATTGAGGCGGCGATCGCCAGCTTCGTCCCGAATTCCTCGACCGCCCAGCGCAGGATCTCCTCCGCCGGCGCACCCTCGAGATCGTCCCCGGCCCGCAGCGCCCGGGCCTGCAACGCGGCATCCATCAGCTCGTCTCCTCGTCGTCACGCAACCCGGCTCCGGCGGCCGCGAGGGCCGTCAGACTCAGCCGGAAGCCCCGCAGGCAGGACCGGCACGCCCAGTACCCGTGGCCATGTCCCGCGCCGGAGCCCTCCGGCGGCGTGTCCGGGACGATGTCCTCCTCGCCGCAGTACGGGCAGTAGAAGGGCACCACCCGCTCACCGCTAGCCATCGGCGGCACCGAGCGCCGTCAGCTGGGCCTCGTCGGCCCGCTCCGCCCAGTCCGCGAAGCTCTCCCCCGCGGTCCGGCCCGCCCGGTAGGTCTCCAGCACCGCGACGACGTAGTCGACGAGGCCGTCGGCGGTCACCTTCAGACCACGCGACTTGCGGCCCAGCCGCGACCTGGTACCCAGGTGCCCGCCGAGGTGGACCTGGAAGCCCTCGACCATCTCACCGGTGGCGTCGTCCGGTACCAGGGAGCCCTTGAGCCCGATGTCTGCGACCTGGAAGCGGGCGCAGGCGTTGGGGCAGCCGTTGACGTTGATCCCGATCGGCTCGTCGAAGTCGGGCAGCCGGCGTTCGAGCTCGTCGATGAGGTCGCGGGCCCGGCCCTTGGTCTCGACGATCGCCAGCTTGCAGAACTCGATACCGGTGCAGGCCATCGTGCCGCGCCGGAACACGCTCGGGCGGACCACCAGGTCGAGCGCACCGAGTTCGGCCTCCAGCGCGTCGACGCCCGCGTCGGCGACATCGAGGATGACGAGCTTCTGCGTCGTCGTGGCGCGGATGCGGCCCTGCCCGAACCGATCGGCGAGGTCCGCCACCGCGGTCAGCGTGGTCCCGCTGAGCCGACCCGCCCGCGGTGCGAACCCCACGGCGTTGCGGCCGTCGCGCTGGCGGTGCACCCCGATGTGGTCGCGCCCCTCGCTGCGCGGCGGGGCCGGCGCCGGGCCGTCAGGCAGCGCCGAAGCCAGGTACTCCTTCTCCAGGGTCGCGCGCACCCATTCGGCGCCCATGTCCGCGACCAGGAACTTCAACCGGGCGCGGGTGCGCAGCCGGCGGTAGCCGTAGTCTCGGAACAGCGACACGACGCCGTGCCAGACCTCGGCAACCCGCGTCGGCGGCACGAACGCGCCCAGCCGCACGCCGAGCCGCGGGTTCGTCGACAGACCGCCACCGACCCACAGATCATAGCCGGCTCCCAGTTCCGGATGGATGACCCCGACGAACGCGATGTCGTTGATCTCGTGCAACGTGCAGTGGTCGGCGCAGCCGGAGATGGCGCTTTTGAACTTACGGGGCAGGTTGGCCAGCGTAGGGTCGCCGATGAACCGGCGGACGACCTCGTCGATCGCCTCGCTCCCGTCGATGATCTCGTCACCGTCGACCCCGGCGAGCGGGCAACCGAGGATCACCCGGGGGGTGTCGCCACAGGCCTCGGCGGTGGTCATGCCGGCGTTCTCCAGTGCCGCCCAGATCGCCGGCACATCCTCGATCCGGATCCAGTGGAGTTGGATGTTCTGCCGGTCGGTGACATCGGCGACGTCCCGGCCGTAGCGGGTGGAGACGTCGGCGATCACCCGGAGCTGATCCGAAGTCATCCGGCCGCCGTCGAGCCGGATGCGCTGCATGAAGTAGGAGTCGTCCAGTTCCTCGGGTTCGAGGATCGCCGTCCGCCCGCCGCTGATCCCCGGCCGGCGCTGGGTGTACAGACCCCACCACCGGAACCGGCCCCGCAGGTCCTGGGGATCGATCCCGTCGAAACCGGTACGCGGGTAGAGGTTGAGGATGCGGTCCCGCACCTCCAGGCCGCCTTGGTCCTTCTTCATCCGCTCGTTCGCGTTGAGCGGCTCGGAATATCCCAACGCCCACTGGCCCGTTCCCTTGGGTCGGGACGGGCGCGCGGACCGGGTAGGACGAGCAGGAGAAGTCATGAGATCTCTCGGTGCGCAAGGAAGTCGCGGCGCCGGCAGCGGGCGCCACGAACGGAGACGTCAGCGGGAGCGGCGACAGCCGGCGCTGGAGACCCGCAGCAGGTCGACGTGCAGACGGGCGACGAGCATCGGCTCAACCACCAGGCACGGCACCGCGGGGGACGACGCAGCCCGGCGCCGACGGGAGACGTCAAGCGGAAGGCCTGACGCCTGCCCAACCGGCACCCCACCAGCGAGGGCGCACGTAGTCACGAGCCCATGTTTCCACAGAAGTACGGCTGATGGGCAAGTCGGGGCACTGTCCGGCCTACTTCGACCCGCCGCCCTGCTCCAAACTGGAACAAACCGGACGACCAGCCCCGAGACCGTCCGCCATGGCCGTCATGGCAGCGGAGAAAATGAACAATCCCGCCGGTCACGAGATCGCTCAGATCGTCCGGTGGGCGGCGCACAGCCGCCGGAGCTGCTCCACCAGCGGACCGGTGGCCAGCCCCTTCTCCAGCAGGCCGTCCGCGCCGAGTTCCAGCACCTGGTCGAGCAACGCATCCTCGGAGAATCCCGTGAAGATCACCACCGTGGCCCGCGGCACGACCCGCCGGATCCGCGGCAGGGCGGCGATGCCGTCGAGGACCGGCATGGCCAGGTCGAGCAGCACGAGGTCCGGCTCGGTGCGGACGACCTCGTCGATCGCCTCCGCGCCGTTGGACGCGGCGCCGACGATCACGAAGTCGGGTTCGGTCTCCAGCAACAGGCACAATAGGTCGCGCACCCCGTCCGCGTCGTCGACGACGACTACGCGCCGTGGACCGGGCGGAGGCACCTGCTCCGCCGGAGCGGAACCACGGCCCACAGCGGAACCGCCGACCAGGCCGACGGCCTTCTCCCCGACGAGCCCGACGGTGTCGGCATCCACCGAACGGCCGGTATCCACCATTCTTTTGTACGCGCCCCGCCCGACCCCGCGCATCGTCATTCAGGATGGTTTCCGAGGATGACCCACGTTGGCCATCAGGCCGATACCCGCAGACCGTCGCGAAGCACCGCAGCCTGGACGCAGCCGCGATAGCACACCATGCGGGAATAGCCCGTCCGGACGAGCCCTCGGCGATTCCGCCGCTTTCCGCCAACACTTCCGTGGCAACACTCGCGTTTCCCAACAATAACCCAAGAAGGTCGGCATAATGTCTCGACGGAGGTGCGGTATGACGGACGACTTCCACGCGGCGATCGATCAGCCGACCACGAAGCGCGATGCCGATCGACTTCGCCTGCCGTTTGACAACTGAGAGTAATCAGTGAAACTGGATGTGTATGGGACTTTTGACCTCTAGTCTACTAGGGTGCGTCCTGGAGTAATCTGATCACTATCGGTGACTCTCTACTGGCCATCGGGCGGGCGACCGTCAGGCGGGCGAGCAGAGACAGCACACGACTGCTGAGCTTCCCTCCTCGGGAGGCGGGACCTTGCCACGCGGAAGGACGTCACAGATGCGGCAACGGAGCCGAGGCCGGCACGATGCAGCGACCGCCGAAGACCTGCTACCCGCTGAGGTCCGACGGCGGCGCTGTGAACGTGTCCTCTCTCGGGAGGAGCTCGCCCGACGCACCGGCTACAGCCGCCAGTACATCGGTCAGCTCGAACAGCCCAGCCGAGGCATCCCCTCCCGACCGGTGATCGCCGCAGTCGACGCGGCGCTGGAGGCCGGGGGCGCCCTCATCGACCTGCGTGAGGCAGCCGTCGCCGCCCGGGCGGAACGCCTGCGTCGCCAGCCCGATCCGGAGCGGGAGTCCCGCCGCCGGGTTTCGGATCTGCTCGACCACCGCCGGTCGGACACCGAACTGGACTACCTCGATCGGTTGGTGGCCGATCTGATCGCCAAGGCCGACCGGCTCGATCCACAGGACGTCACCGCCCAGGTGCTGGAGCAGCAGAACGTCGTCGACAACCTGCTGCACACGCCCATGCTGCCGCACCAGCAGTTCCGGCTGTTCATGCTCGCGGGTCACCTGGCCGGGCTGCTCGCCATCTCCCTGTTGGACGTGGACGAGCTCGCGGGAGCCAGCACCTGCTGCCTCGAGGCGGCGGTGTTCACCGAGCTGACCGGTCACGAAGGACTACGGGCCTGGACCCTCGCGGTCAACAGCCTCATCGACGCGGCCGCCCGGCAGGCCTGCGAGGGCAGCGAACCCGGCACCGAACCCGGCATCGCGTCCGGCGACGGCCTCGGGGCCCCCGTGCCACCGGACCCACGGTCCGGGCCGCCAGGTGAACCCAGCGATCCAAGGTATGCTCTGGCCGGCGGGGATGACGCCGGTGGCGAGACGCTCGACGAGCTGCTGATCGCGCCGGGCGGGCGAGCCACCCCACCCCGGTTGGTCGCGCTGGTAAAGGGACGTATCGCGCGCTTCGCCACGGCGAGTACGCGCCGAGCGGTTCCGATTCCGCCGACCAGTATCTCTCACGCGTTCCGACCACCGGTCTGAGCGGCGGTCAGACGTCCGCGAAACGCAGTGCACGCAGCGCCGGAACATCACCTCGCCGCGCGGCACGCCCGGCGAAGGCGATAATCCCCGCCTGCTGGCGCGCACCGAGCCGAAAGTCGAGAGTGGTGAAATACCGGGCCAGCGTGCCCGGGTCGAACACCTCAAAACGAGCTGCCCGCGCCGCGACCTCGTCCACATCACGCAGCGCCAGGTCGAGTCCGGAGCGGAACGCGCCGTGCACCTCCTTGACCACCCCGGGACGGCGTTCGGCGAAGGACCGTCGGGCGGCCCACACGGCGAACACCATGGGCAGGCCGGTCCACTCCCGCCAGGCGGCACCGAGATCGACGAGCCGGAGAGGATGGTCCGGACCGCCCCGCTCGGCATCGTAGGTCGCCCGTAGCGCGGCATCACCGATGATCACTGCGGCATCCGCCTCCCGCAGCATCGACGGCAGGTCCGGCGGCATCGTCACATACTCCGGTCGCAGGCCGTAGCGCTCCTCCAGCAACATCCGGGCGAGCAGCACGCTGGTCCTGGACGTCGAGCCGAGCGCGACGGTCCGGATCTCCACGAGCGGCGCCGCCGTGCTCAGCACGACGGACAGGACCGGACCGTCGGAGCCGACCGCGAGGTCGGGCAGCACGACGAGCTCGTCGGCATGCCGGAGGTACTCCACCAGGCTGATCGGACCGATATCGAGATCGCCGGCGACCAGCGCGTCGTTCAGCCGGTCCGGGGTGTCCTTCGTCAGCTCGATGTCGAGCAGAGCACCGGAGTGGACCAGTCCCCAGTACAGCGGCAGGCAGTTCAGAAACTGGATGTGCCCCACCCGGGGACGGGCCTGAGTATCGCCATCGTTGTCCGCTCCGGCTCCGGTCAACGCCGTCCGCCCCGGCGCTCCTCCATGACCTCGATGACCACGCGGCGCTGGCGCAACGCCAGGGGATAGCTGAGCAGCCCGCTGAACACCACGGCCAGGGCGAAGGCCAGCAGCCCGCTCACCCCCAGCAGCAGGACCACGGCCAGCACCGCTCCGAAGAGCAGCACGCGTACCGCGAAGTACCGCAGGTTGATGCCAAGCAGGCCGCGCTCGCCCGCCTGGCCCGATCCGGTCGGCGAGTCAGGCATCGCCCCCTGTGGCCACGAAACCCGCTGTGGCCACGGAAGCCGCTGTAGCCACGGAACCAGCCGCCTACGCGGTTGCACCATCACGTCCTCCGTCTCTTCGTCGGCACCCAGCCGAGCCGGCGCAGCACGGTCGGGAAGAAGCCCAGCCCCAGGAAGACGACGAACAGACCCAGCAGGCCGGCGGCGCCGATCGGCAGACCGATCCAGTCGAGCACCACGTACCCGGCCACCCCCGGAAACAGGATCACCAGGAAGGCAAGCACAAAGATCGATCCGATGCCGGGCGCTCCGGGGGGCCGGACAGGCCCGGGACTCCCGGGCGCCGGCGACTCCTCGGATCCGCGGGCCGGCCCCGGCCCGTCCCCGGTGCCCATCCGGTCCACCGGTCAGGCGTCGATCGAGGTCGGGACGTCACGCCGAGCCGGGTCGGGACCGTCGTAGACACGGATCTCCCGGTAGCGGGTGTCCCGCTCGACCGGGCGGAAGCCGGCGTCGCGGATGATTGCGAGCAGATCCTCGCGGGTCATGGTGTGCGGCGTCCCGAACCGGTCCGCATCGTGCGTGATCTTGTACTCGACAACGGAACCGTCGAGGTCGTCAGCGCCGAAGTTCAACGCGAGCTGCGCCGTGGTGAGGCCGTGCATCACCCAGAAGCACTTGATGTGATCCACGTTGTCGAACAGCAGCCGGGAGACGGCGAACGTCTTCAACGCCTCGGCCCCCGTCGCCATCGGCTGGTTCATCAACCGGTTGCGCGGGTCACCGGCGGCGTCGTGCTGGAAGCGCAGCGGGATGAAGACCGTGAACCCGCCCGTGGAATCCTGCAGCTCACGCAGCCGCAGCACGTGGTCCACCCGGTGCCGGGGCTCCTCAATGTGCCCGTACAGCATCGTGCACGGGGTGCGCAGGCCCTTGGCGTGGGCGAGCCGGTGGATGCGCGACCAGTCCTCCCAGTGCGTCTCGTGACCGACGATCTTCTGGCGGACCTCCCAGTCGAAGATCTCCGCACCGCCGCCGGTGAGCGACTCGAGTCCCGCATCGATGAGCTCGTCGAGAATCTCGTCGGCGGACAGGCCGCTGATCTTCTCGAACCAGTGGATCTCGGTAGCGGTGAACGCCTTCAACGCGACGCCGGGCAGCGCCTTGCCGAGCTCCCGCAGCGAGCGCGGATAGTAGCGCCAGGGCAGCGTCGGATGCAGACCGTTGACGATGTGCAGCTCGGTGATCCCGGCCGGCTCCATCTCCTTCGCCAGCCGGACAGCTTCCTCGATGCGCATGGTGTAAGCATCGGACTCACCGGGCTTGCGCTGGAACGAGCAGTACGCGCAGGACGCCGAGCAGACGTTCGTCAGGTTCAGATGCCGGTTGACGTTGAAAAAGGTCTTGTCGCCGTTCTTTCTGGTGCGAACCTCGTGGGCGAGACCGCCCAACCAGACGAGGTCGTCGCTGGCGTACAGCGCCTCCCCGTCGGCACGGCTCAGCCTCTCGCCGACGGAAACCTTGGCCTCGATCTCCCGCTTGAGCCCAGCATCCATGCCTTCCAGCCTAGCCCGCAGCTCTCGGCGTCCTCGGAGGCGAGCACAGCTACCCGGTCACAGCCGCCCCGCGATCCGGCGGGGCATCCGGATTACTCGCGGCTACCCGCCGTTCCCGCCGTTCCCGGTGTTCCCGCCGTTCCCGCCGTTCCCGGCATCCGGGCGCTGAGCGGCCCGCTGTGCGGCCCTGCGCTGCATCCGCCCGAGCGGCCAGGTCAGCAGTCCGGCGACGGCGAACCCAATGAGCAGCGCCATCAGCAGGTTCAGCCCCACGGTCACCAGGATTACGGTGATCACGGCGAGGGCGGCGACGCGGGTCAGGAAGTACGGCAGTTGCGCACGCAGGTTCACGTCCTGCGGCGCGGGCCGCTCGGCGCGAGTGGGACGACCCGGCCGCGCCGAGGCGCCGCGGCCCCCCGCCGAGGCGGGTCTGCGTGCCGTGGCCCCGTCCACCCCGCCGGTTCCGCGGCCCCGGTTCCTCGCCGGTCCGCGCCCACCCGTGGCCATATCGTCCTCATCCCGCCGGCACCGCGGCCCCGGTCGGGGCCCGTTCCCGACAACTGTGCCTGTCCGGGCGGGGCCTGCGCCAGGGGGAACAGGCGTCACCCGGCCGGTGGCGCCGCCTCGACGTCCGCCAGGTCACAGCGGCCCGGCAGGTCACAGCGGGCGCCGCCGAGCTCGCCGGTCCAACGCCGGAAGAGCGTGTGCGGCACGTCGGCGGCGTCGAGCACCCGCCCGGCCACGAAGTCGACGAGATCGCCGGCCGTCCGTACGCCCGCGTAAAATCCCGGGCTCGCCGCGGCCACCACCGCCCCGGCGTCGTGCAGGTCCAGCATGTGGCGCAGCGTCGCGCGGGTGTAGGGCATCTCCCGCGGGACGACGATCAGACGGCGGCCTTCCTTGAGCGTGACATCCGCCGACCGCTGCAACAGATCCTTGGACAATCCCAGGGTGATGCCGGCTAGGCAGGCGGTGCTCGCCGGGACGACGATCATCCCGCGGGTCGGGTACGAACCGCTGCTCGTCGGCGCCCCCAGATCACCCGGGGCATGTACCTCGACGAGGGTGGACACCGTATCGGCCAGCGCGTCACGATCGCCGAGAACGTCACCGTCGGCCGGGACGCCCCGATCGGCCGGCGCGGCGCGCGCGGCCCGCCGCGCCGACACACCCTCTGGAGGTGACACCCCGCTCAGGGGCATGGACAACCACGTGACCAGGGCTTTCGCCCAGGCGGAGTCACGCCAGGCGATGCCCGTCTCATCGAGCAGGGTCAGGCGGGCCGCGCGGGACAGCACCAGATCGACTGGCAGCCGGGCGGCCAGCAGGCCACGCAGCACCGCGGCCGCGTAGGGGGTTCCACTGGCGCCGCTCACCCCGACCACCCACGGCAGGCGCGGTCCGGCCTCCTCCTCGGGGGCACTGAAAACATCGGCCATGACGAATCCGACGCTCAGACGGCCAGGCCACGGCTGGCGAGATCGACGACGGCGAAGAGGAACAGGACGATGCCGACGAATCCGTTCGCGGTGAGGAAGGCCCGGTTGACCCGCGACAGGTCATTCGGGGACACAATGGCGTGCTCATAGCAGAATGCCGCCGCCGTCAGCACGAGCCCGGCCCACCACCACGCACCGGCGTTGTCCAGCAGCCCGTAGACGATGAACAACGCAAAGGTGATCATATGCGTAACCGTGGAGCCAATGAGCGCGGCCCGCACCCCGAACCGGGCCGGCACCGCACGCACGCCGATGCGCCGGTCGACCTCGGCATCCTGGCAGGCGTAGATCACGTCGAAGCCGCCGATCCAGCTACCGACCGCGAGGCCGAGCACCAGTGCGGCCCAGGACCACTCGCCGGTGACCGCGATCCACGCGCCGACCGGGGCCACCGCCTGGGCGATGCCGAGCACGGCGTGCGGGAAGTCGGTGAACCGTTTCGCGTAGGGGTAGACGACGAGCGGCGCGACAGCGACCGGCGCGAGCAGCAGGCAGAGCCAGGACAGGGCCGCGGCGGCGGTGAGGAAGACGGCGAGCGCGACCGCGGCGCCGACGACCGCCGTGCGCACCGAGACCACGCCGGTGACCAGCTCTCGGTTCGCCGTCCTCGGATTACGGGCGTCGATCGCGCGATCGATGACCCGGTTTGCCGCCATGGCGAAGGTTCGGGCCGCGACCATCGCCACGCTGACGAGGGCGAGGTCCGACCAGTGCACCGACCGGGAATCCGCGAACGAGGCGGCGAGCGCCGCGATGTAGGCGAACGGCAGCGCGAAGACCGAGTGCTCGATGACGACGAGCCGCAGGAACGCCCGTACCCGGCCGGCGGCGTGTCCCGGGCCGGCTCCCGACCCTCGCCCGACCGGCTCCGACGCGCCCGGCACCCACGCGGCGTCACTCACCGCAATCACCACTCCTTGTTCCTTGCCTATCCAGAGGCCCCAGCGTCCTTTTTGTCCCTCTGGATAGGCAAGGAAAACGGAGGACGGTCACAGTCCATACTCCTTCCATCGGCGGGTGACCCGTTCGCGGACCGCCTCGTCCATGACGATCTCCTCCGGCCAGCCGCCGTTGCGCCGGTAACCCTCGCTCGGTAGCTTGCGGGTCGCGTCCACACCAACCTTGCCGCCCCAGAACTGCTCGTAGGCGGCGTGGTCGAGATGGTCCACCGGCCCGATGGTCGTGATCAGGTCGTGGGCATAGTCGACGTTGCCGAAGGCGCGCCAGGCGACCTCGTGGTAGTCGTGCACGTCGCAGTCGGCGTCGACGACCACGATCAGCTTCGACAACGACAGCAGCCCGGCACCCCAGACCGCGTTCATCACCTTCTGCGCGTGCTTCGGATAACGCTTCTCGATGGAGACGATGCAGCAGTTGTGGAATACCCCCGCCTCAGGCAGGTCGTAATCGACGATCTCGGGGATCATCATCCTGACCAGCGGCAGGAAGATCCGTTCGGTGGCCTTGCCCATCGGACCGTCCTCCTGCGGCGGCCGACCGACCACGATCGTCTGGAACACCGGGTCACGCTGCATCGTCATCACGTCGACGTGCAGCGCCGGGAACGGTTCGACGGGGGTGTAGAAGCCGGTGTGGTCGCCGAACGGCCCCTCGGGCAGCCGCTCCCCCGGCTCGAGCCAGCCCTCGAGCACCACCTGTGCGTTCGCGGGCACCCGCAGCGGGACGGAGAGGCAGTCGACCATCTCCACCCGCTCGCCGCGCAGGTAACCGGCGAACAGGTACTCGTCGAGGTCGGCGGGCAGTGGCGCGGACGCGGCGTAGGTGACCGCCGGGTCGCACCCGAACGCGATCGCGACCGGCAGCCGCTCCCCACGCCGCTCGGCGACCGCGTGATGCGCGTTGGAGTCCTTGTGGATCTGCCAGTGCATGCCGACGGTGCGTGCGTCGTGGCGTTGCAACCGGTACATCCCGAGGTTGCGCGCCCCGGTCTCGGGGTGCTTCGTGTGCGTCAGACCGAGGTTGAGGAAGGCCCCGCCGTCGTTCGGCCAGGCGTGCACCCCCGGCAGCCGGAACAGGTCGACGTCCGGACCCTTGAGGATGACGTCCTGGCAGGGCGCGGTCCGGACCCGGCGGGGCGGGATCGAGGCGAGCGACGCCGCCTTGCCGAACGCCTCGCGCAACCCGGACAGGCCGATCGGCAGCTGCGGGCGCAGCAGCGCGCCGAGCCGTTCACCGATGTCGTCCAGCGCCTCGACGCCGAGCGCGGCAGCCATCCGCTCCTCGGTGCCGAACACGTTGATCGCCAGCGGCATGTCGGCGCCGGCCGGGGACTCGAACAGCAGAGCCGGCCCGCGCTCCCGTACCACCCGGGTCACGATCTCGGTGACCTCGAGACGCGGGTCGACGGGTACGGTGACGCGGCGCAGATCCTTCCGCCTTTCGAGATGAGCAAGGAACGCACGCAGATCCGCCCAGGCCATGACCTCCATCCTCGCAGTCGCCACGGGTGGATGCCCGACCGCCCACAGGTGGTCACGATCCCAGTTCAACACGTCACGCCACGGGCACGACCGCGTCGGATAACGGACCGGGGGGACGAGGAGTCGGTGCGGAAGGCACACTAGAGGTACACGGGCCGGCCATCACCACGACATGTACGTCCGCCGCAGGCCATAGCGGACGGTACGTGCTCGCCTGACCCATCTGGTGGGGTTGCCCGTCCGTGACGCCACCCGACCCGTGACGTCGCCACGGGTCGGGGATTTCGCCACGGTCGGGGATTTCGCCACGGGTCGGGATTAGATGCCCGCGGATCGGATGTTCCATACCTGACAGGTCAAGACGAGCATAACGATCAAGAAAAGCAGGAAGGAGCGACCGGCCGGTGCTGGGCCTCGCGCTGACGTTTGTGATCATTGGTGTTTGGGCTTACGCGATCATCGATGTCTTCGGGACACCCCCCGAGGAGGTTCGGATCATGCCCAAACTCGCGTGGATCGTAGCAGTGATCTTCCTTGGTATCTTCGGCACCGCCGGATGGTTCTTCTTCGGTCGGCCTCGCGCGAACAGCGTCGGCGAGCGACCGCTGCGCCGGCCGGTCTCCGACCACCCGGCCTTCGGGCAACGATCGTCCTGGGGCGTCGACAGCCGGCGTGATGGCGGCTTCAGCCGGTACAGCGCACGGACGGGCACCCGCCGGGCCGCCGTCCGGCCGAAGGGTCCCGACGACGACCCGGACTTCATGCGGGAACTGTCCGCCCGGATCCGCAAGGGCGAGGCCGGACCGCCGCCGTCGTCGTCCCACGGCTGAGCCGCCTGGACGCGGGGGATCCAGGGGCACGAGCCCGCGGCTGACCGGCTCCGCGCACCGGGACGAGCGGCGGTCCGTCGTTCCGGTACGCGGCCGAGCGGGGTGTTCTCCGCAGGCTGCGGGTAACCCGCCCGTTCTCCCCGACGGGGCCAGACCGGGACCAGGGACCAGCAGCCGCGGGGAGGGTCAGATGCCGGCGTAGGAATGCAGCCCCGAGATGATCAGATTCACCAGGTAGTAGTCCACGAACAGGGCGCTGAAGGCCAGCAGCGAGATCGCCGCGGCCCGCCGCCCACGCCATCCAGCCGTCGCGCGGGCGTGCAGGTAGGCGGCGTAGCAGACCCAGGTGATGAACGACCACGTCTCCTTGGGGTCCCACCCCCAGTAGCGGCCCCATGCCGCCTCCGCCCAGATCGCCCCGGCAATGATCGCGAAGGTCCAGATCGGGAACGCGAACGCGATGACCCGGTAGGACAGTGTGTCGAGCGCCGTTGACGACGGCAGGCGCATGACGATGCCGCCCCGGCGCTGCATGGCCCGGCTCGCGTCAGCCCGTCCGGCCGCGACCTCGGCCAGCCGGTTTTCCCAACGCTCCTTGATGAGGAACAACACCGTGGTCACGGCGGAGACCAGGAATACCCCGCTGGCGACGATCGCACCGACCACATGGATCTTGAGCCAGTACGAGTTGAGCGCGGGCACCAGCGGTCCCGCGGCGACATAGAGCACGGTGCCGGCGAAACCGAGCGAGAGCACGACCGGCAGCATGACGAAGACGCCCAGCCACCGGACCGGCTGCCGGATCATCAGGGCGAGAAACGTCGTGACCGCGATCAGACAGATCATCGACGAGAACTCGTACATGTTGCCCCAGGGCACCCGCTCCGCCGCGAGGCCACGAGTGATGACGGACCCCAGGTGCAGCGTCCAGCCGACGACCGTCAGCGCGACGGCGATCCGCCCGATCCGCCGGGCACGCGCGGGAACCGCCACGTCGCCGTCGTTACCGGCGGCCAGCGTGTGCGCGGCGTTCGCCCGCCGCCGGACAGCTTCGCTCTCCCGGGCCCGGGCCGCCGCGAGGGCCACGGCGGCGGGGTCGGACGGGTCGATCGGGGTCGCGGCCCCGTCGGTCGGGCCGGCCGCCGCTCCGATCAGCGCCGCCGGCCGCCCGGCCCCCTGCCGTGCCGGGACGGCCGCCGCCTCCTGAACCGCATCGTGGCGCAGGCCGAGCCGGCTGAACGCGAACTCGGCCGCATAGCCGAGCATCGCCGTGGCGTACACCGCCTCGCCGCTGCCAAACAGATGATCGGAAAGGCTGGCTACGCCCTCGTTGACCGCCATCAGTGCTCCCGTTCGCTGGCGCTCGACACGGCATCGCCGGCTGCGGTGCCACCCGGTTCGGTGCTACTCGGTTCGGTGCTACTCGGTTCGGTGCTGCCCGGTTCGGTACTGGCGGGTTCGGTACTGGCGGGTTCGGCGCCGCTCGATTCCGAGGCGGTCGGCACGGACCGGTCGGTGCCGGCAAGCCCGGTGGCCTCGCGGACCAGGGTCGTGAGCTGGGCCAGCTCGACGGCGAACCCGTCGGCGTCGGAGCGGGACAGCCCGCCGAGCTCCACCGTGCACCCACCGGCGGCCGCCGGCCGGGCCCGCACCCAAACCCGGCGGCGGCGCACCCGGAGACTCGCGATCAGCCCGACGATGATGAGGACCGCGAAGAGCAACGCCTCGCCCTTGAACGGGTCGGACTTGACCTGGAAGGTGGCGAACTCGGCCACGCTGTCGGCCTCGAGGCTCATCCCGCCGGGCAGCCCGGTAAGGGTGCGCTGCCGCGGGTTGTCGAGGGCCAGGACCTGCGCGGTGCGCTCGCTGCCCGCCGGGCCCGTCATCGTGATCTGGCGCATGTCGCGGGTGTCGACCGTGTAGACGTTCTGTGGAATGCCCTCGTTGAGATGGAGGTTGCCGACGAACCCCGTGATCGTCAGACCGGGCGCGCGGGCCGCGGGGAACACGGAGACGTATCCCTGGGTCGGGTCGAGGCGGGTGGTCGGCGTGAACACGCCGCTGAAGGCCAGCTGCTGGGGCTCCTTGCGGACGCCCAGCGCGGGCAGTCCGGTGTCGGGGATCTTGACGGTGCAGGTTGAGGTGAACATGCCGTCCCGCGGGGTACACGGCACGTTCGACTCCCAGACGACCTTGCGCGCGGCGTCGCGAAGCACGAAGTGCGGGGCGAATCCATGCCCGATGAGGTAAATCTTGGCATTGCCGATCACCAGCGGATGGTTGACGCGGATGGTCGCCTTGCGGGTCGGGGCGTTCAGCGCGGCGGCATACGTGACGTCGGCGCGGAAGTCGGACGGCTGGCCGCTCGGCTGGAACGTGGCGTTGAACCGGTCCAGCGTGAGCGAGAACGGGCGCAGCTTCGCGGGGTCGACGCGCTGACCAGCGTTGAACTGGTCATAGGAGATGATCGTATTCGCGAATCCACTCCCGGAGACGACGAGCACGGTCCCGGAGTATCCGTACCAGGAACCGAAGCCCACCGCGGCGAGCAGCCCCACCAGGGCAATGTGGAAGACGAGGTTACCGGTCTCGCGCAGGTACCCCTTCTCCGCGGCGACGGAGTGGTCGGCGGTCCCCTTCGCGTCGCGGGCCTCGCCAGCCGTGGCCGTGACCCGGAAGCGCCGTCGGCGCAGCGCCTGCCGGGCGGCCGCCATCGCGTCGCCGGGCTCCATCGGACTCGTCCAGGCGCTGCCGCCGGGCAGCCGGCCGGGCCGGGCCGGGGCCTTCGGCGGCGCGGTGAACAGCGCCCTGGCATGCCAGCGGATCCGGGACGACAGGCAGCCGATCAGGGAGATGAACAGCAGCAGGTAGATCGCCGCGAACCAGGACGCGGCGAAGACGTCGAACCCGGAGAACCAGTCGAGCAGCGGACCGAGGGTGGGGTGGTCGGCGAGGTACTGCTCCACCCGCATCGGGTTGATGGCGCGTTGCGGCAGCAGCGATCCGGGCACGGCGGCCAGGGCCAGCAGGAACAGCAGCAGCAACGCGGTGCGCATGCTGGTGAGCTGGCGCCAGGACCGGACGGCGAGGGCAAGGGCCGGATGCCGGGTGAACCGGCCACCGGCGCCGGGGGCGCGCCCCGGTCCGTCGGTCGGCGCGCCGGGGTCGCCGGGCGACGGACCGGCCGCGCTGTCCGGCGGGTCGAACGCCTCGGGGGCGGCGACGCGGGCGTCGGCATGCCCCTCGGGCAGGCGGCGCGAGCTGGCCGCCACGCCGGAGTCGAATCCCGCGGACTCGATGGCGGACTCGAGGCCGGACTTCTCGAGGCCGGACTCGGCCTCGACGGTGTCGCCGGGTTCGACGTCGACGGACCCGGCGGCGAGTGACGCGGGATCGGCGGCTCCGGACGCAGGCGCGAGCCGGGCGTTCGAACGGGTTGAGGAGGTCACAGCGGCGTCTCCGAGAAGCCGGGGGCGTAGGGCCGTAGGTTCGCAACCAGGTCGGCCCATTCCCCCGTGAGTTGAAGCACGCCGACCGTGACGAGCAGCATGCCGCCGAGCAGGGTCAGGATGCGGGTATGCCGTCGCAGCACCCGCAGGGCGCCGACGGCACGTCGGAAAGCCAGTCCGACGGCGAGGAACGGCAGCCCGAGCCCGAGGCAGTACACCGCGGAGAGGAACGCTCCTCGCTGCGCCGTCGCGCTCGTCACCGCCAGACCCAGGACGGCCGACAACGTCGGGCCGAGGCAAGGTGTCCAGCCGATCCCGAAGAGCACCCCCAGCACGGGCGCGCCGAGCAGGCCGGGCGCCGGCAACCGGTGGATGCGCCATTCCCTGTTCACCCAGGACAGCCGGGAGAACACGCCGGCGAACGCGAGTCCCATCACGATAGTGACAACCCCGAGAACCTGGCTGACGCCAACCTGATGGCGGGTGAGCCACTGCCCGAGCCCGCCGAAGGCCGCGCCGTAGGAC
>NZ_CDWWEW010000028.1:0-26302 GCF_977966315.1 Frankia sp. CeRuru1 | reverse complement strand
ACGGCGGGCGGGCCGGGCGGTGGGGGCGGTGGAGGAGCGGCGGGCGAGCTCTCCGGACGCCCCGGGAGTCGAGGGCGTCGGCGAGCTGGCCCGTTGGCTGGGGTCCTTCCATCCACAGAGCAGGGTCGAACTGGACTACGACGGGCTAGTTGACTTGCTGGACGATGACATGCTTCGGCGCGACAACTCTGTAGAGGACATCGTCGAGGCTGTCAGTGCGTTACGCCGTGGGCGAACAGACCTAGCGGTCGAAGCCTACGAACGAGTCCTGATGAGGTGGAGGCCCCTGCAGGCACGGGAATCCGCGAGCTGATCGGCGCATTCTGTTAACTGAGAGTTGCCGCCCGCTTCGGACGAGCTGTGACTAGTCAGTAGATGGTCCTGACGTGCCATGTCCGAAATGCCCCCGAAGGATGCACGATCTGTATGGGACGGAGCGACGCTCTGTGACGGGAGGCCAACGCAATGACGACACGAACGCCAGACGCTGAGCCGCTGCTGACGCCCGCCGAGGTTGCCACGATGTTTCGGGTGGACCCGAAGACCGTGACCCGGTGGGCGAAGGCCGGAAAGCTGACGTCGATTCGGACTCTGGGCGGTCACCGCCGGTACCGAGAGGCGGAGGTGCGTGCCCTGCTGAAGGGAGTTCCGAGCATCGGAAGTGACATCTAGGTTCGCGCCAACCTGGCGCGTTGCACGAGCCCCCTCCTCTCCTCGGGTACGGGTCCTCGGGTGCGGGCCGCACGGCTGACAGTGCGAGGGTGTCGGTCGTGAGTCCCGCGGAATAGGGCCGAAGGTCTCGAGAGCGGTTGATCGTCCCGTATCGGACGACAGCCGGAGGCTGCGGTATCACCATCGGGCCGCTGATGGAGGGGTAGATAGATCCAGGCGTCGGGTCGTCCGGCATGTGGGTGAGCCCATGCGTCGGGGTCCTGTCCCGCCGACGTCCCGCGTCAAGGACCACCTCCGCACCGGGAGGGCGCTGGGTGGACCTGCTGGGGAACCGGCGGACGGCTGTTACGGCTGTCCGCCGGTCTCGTCGCGCTGGGCCGAGGCGCTGGACAGCCGAGGCGCTGGACAGAGATCCGAGCTGCCGGGAGGTTGATCATCGTTGGACCGCCGCCTGGCGCCGTAACCCGCCCGGCACCGTGACGTCGGGCGGCGCCGATGACCAGGGCTGGGGACGGAAGTCGGCTGTGCCCGGTTTCCGGCCCAGTACCAGCGCCTTCCGGTTCACGAACAGCTTCGCTCCGCAACCGTTGCTGACCGTTTCGGCGCCATGGTCGACGTGGCGGCTGGGCCTCGGCGACGCCAGCCGGGGCCTGTGCGGCGGGATGATCTACGCTGTGCGTGATCTGTTCGAGGCCGGAATCGGGCCGCCGCCTGACGTCGTGGCGCCGGCCGTCGGGTCCCCGCTGTACGCGTACCTCGTCCGCCGCCTGCTGGAGAGCTTCGATATCCCGCGGGGGGTGGCCCGCTACTACCGGCTCATGCAGGGCGCCGACGCCGACGCCAACCGGGGGATCCGGCTCCGGCCGGGGGCCGCGCGGACGAGCCTGGCGGACGAGTGGCCACGGATCCGGCTCGATCTGGACGAGGGGTTGCTGTCCCCGATCGGGATCATCACGGTGCGGTCCTCCGATCCGCGGCTGCTCGGCCTGAACCATCAGGTGCTCGCCTACGCCTATGTCCAGGCCGGAACGTCGATCACGCTCCGTGTCTATGATCCGAACACTCCCGGGGACCGGGCCGACGAGGTCACGCTGAGTTTCAATCTCGCCGAGGTCCATGGTCGCGGCGATCCCGCCGGGCCGGCGCAGATCGAGCACTCGATCGCGATCGGGGGGCGGCCGGTCCGAGCCTTCTTCCGTTCCCGCTACCGATGGGTCGACCCGCGCCGCGCCATCGCGCCCGCGGCCGGCCGCCCCGCGGGGCAGGAGGCGCCGCCGGGCCGTTCACGCCTGGAGAAGGGTCGGTGACGCGGCAGCCGGGTGGCCGGGCAGTCGTCGGGCAGCCGGGTGGTCGGCTGGCCGGCCAGGGGAGCGTTCCCACGGGGATGCCGAGCGGTCGGGATCGCCCGGGAAGGGTTTGTCGTCCGACCGGGCCGTCCCCTATGCTTGCGGTGTTTCAGACGATCGACGTCGCGGTTGGGCGGATGCGCAGCCTCGCTGAGGGTCGTCGCCGCGCCCCCATCGTCTAGCGGCCCAGGACGTCGCCCTTTCAAGGCGGTAGCACGGGTTCGAATCCCGTTGGGGGCACCACGCAGACCCGTGCAGAAGCGATCTTCGTTCGATGACCGGCCAACTGGTCATCGAGGGCGGTTTCGCTCTGCCCCAGCGGGAGACCGGTCGATGAGCACGGCCAGCCGCACGGCGTCCCAGGCGGTGACCGTCCTGATGGCCACGGTGGTGACCCTGAGCTTCCTGTTCTCGTTCGGCAACGTATGGGCCTTGGGGATCAGGCTCGGAGTGCCTGCGAACGAGGCTCGTACAGCATCCATGTACGACACCGGGGTGCGGGGGGACCGTCGGGAGCTGGTCGTAAGCGCACGGGTGCCGATCGCCTGGCGGCGCCGGTCGGCGGCGGGTAGCGGCGCCGCAGCAAGGATACCGGGCGGTGCCGCCTGATGGCCGGCCCGCGAGAGTCGCATCGTCGCCTCCAGCCTGCTGAAGGTAGGGCGCCAGCGGAGACGGGCGGGCAGCGTCGGGCCGTAGCGGGTGGACGGGAACCTGCCATGCAGGTGGTGACCGTGCTCATGGGTGTGGTCGTCGCGCTAAGCTTTATGTTCGGGTTCGGCAACGTAGTGCGACACGATGTCGCACAGAGTGAGTGGACTCACCGTGTGAGGGATCGGAGGTGTCCGGTGGTGTAGTCCCGGGCCTGTGTCCAATGGTCCGTCCCCGCTTCGACGTGCGTCGCTGGTAACGGTGGGGTGCGAAGCTCGGAGTTCAAGCCCAAGGGTTCCCGTTCCATCCGGGGATTACAGGTGAGGGGAAGGCTGGTCGGGTGAACGTGAGTGAATCTCCGTTGATGCCTCGTCACGAATATCTCCTGCGATGGGTTGTGGTACGGGAGAACAGGGTTGCCCGCTGAGAAGCGGGGGGCGGCGGCTGGGGAAACGTTGTCAGCCGCTTGGACACCGCCTGCCCCGGGGTCAAGGAGGCACCCACCCCAGCCAGGTCTCGCTCGTGCGGAACGTGGAAACCCCGTCCAGGTCCCGGCATCCGCCGGGTAGGTGGACCGTGAGGGAAGCGGAAGCCCTGGGCGGGAACAGGATGGTCCAAGAAGCGAACGCCGGTGGCCGAAAGGCAGGAGGAAATCGGGAGCATGGCTGGCACCCTCGCCAACTTCTCGTATAACTCGCCGGATACGGGCTGCTGCCCGGACCCGAAAGGGTGCTGACGTGGACCAGGTGGATCTTTGAAGGGGTCGATGGCGACGTCGCGGGAACCGAAGGACAAGTTGGACGCCGTAGCTTGCCCCGCTGGTGCGGACGCGGCTGCGGTGAACGGACCGGAGGGCAACGTTCTCGACTGGGACCAGATCCGCTGGGACCGGGTCGAGGGCGACGTACGGCGGCTGCGGCAGAGAATCTTCAAGGCGACACGGGAAGGGGACCTCGCAAAGGTCCGCAATCTGCAGAAGCTGATGCTCCGTAGCCGCGCGAACACGTTGTCGAGCGTGCGGCGGGTCACGGAGCGCAATGCTGGCCGCAAGACCGCGGGCGTGGACGGGGAGGTTGTGCTCACTCCCCAGGCCAGGGCGAAGCTGGCTGTCTCGATCGAGGCGCCGGAGACGCCGTGGCAGGCCCGGCCGGTCAGGCGGGTGCACATCCCGAAGACGAAAGGGAGACGGCCGCTCGGGATTCCGGTGATTTCCGATCGCGTGCGTCAGGCGCGGATGAAGAACGCGTTGGAGCCCGAGTGGGAAGCGTGGTTCGAGCCGAAGTCCTATGGCTTCCGGCCCGGGCGCGGCTGCCAGGACGCCATCCAGGCGGTCTACTGCACGCTCAACGGCGCTGCCAAGCGGCAGTGGATCGTCGAACTGGACCTGGTCGCGGCGTTCGACCGTGTCGACCATGCTGCCTTGCTGGAGGCGTTGGGATCGTTCCCCGGAAAGGGGCAGGTCCGCCAGTGGCTGAAAGCTGGGGTGGTCGAACAGGGCAGGTTCCGTGCTTCTGAGGAGGGAACTTCCCAGGGTGCGGTGATCAGTCCGTTACTCCTGAACGTCGTGTTGCATGGGATGGAGGAAGCCGCCGGGGTCCGCTATTACAAGCGCGGTGACGCGGGTACGCTCGCCGCGTGGAAGTCCCCGATTCTGGTCCGGTACGCCGACGACGCCGTCGCGATGTGCCACAGCCGTGACCAAGCCGATCTGGTGCGGGAACGGCTGGCAGCGTGGCTGCGAGCCCGGGGTCTTGCCCTCCACGAGGACAAGACGAGGATCGTGCACCTCTCCCAGGGGTTCGATTTCCTCGGGTTCAACGTCCGTAGCTACGGCGGCAAGCTGCTGATCCGGCCCAGTAAAGCGGCTGTCAAGCGTGTCCGGGAAAGGCTCACCGCCGAGGTGGTGTCCCTGCGGGGCGCCAACGCCTCGGCGGTGATCGCCCGACTCAACCCGATCATCCGGGGCTGGGCGGCCTACTACCGGCACGTGTGCGCGAGCGACGCCTTCCGCGCGCTGGACGACCACGTGTGGAGACTCACCTACAAGTGGGCGAAACACACCCATCCAAAGAAACCGAAGAGATGGATAACCTCCCGCTACTTCGGCCAGTTCAACAAGTCCAGGAAGGCCAGATGGGTGTTCGGTGACCGCGACAGCGGCGCCTACCTCATCAAGTTCTCCTGGACCCCGGTCGTCCGACACGTCCTGGTGAAGGGAACGTCCTCACCCGACAATCCCGACCTCGCCAGCTACTGGGCCAGCCGGCGGCGCCGCTCGTCAGCGCCACCGCTGGAACAGTACGCCGCGCGGCTGATGAAAGCTCAAAGCGGCTACTGCCCAGCATGCGGAACGCTCCTCCTCGATGCGGACCAGGAACCACAAAACCCTCACGAATGGGAACAGTGGCTCACCACCATCCGGAAAGCGATGGACCACCAATCCCTCGCCACCGGAAAGGCTGGACCGCCCGGTAGGAACACCCACCGACTCCTCCACGCACACTGCTACCGCCGTGACCAACAGCGGACAGTCCAGCAGCTTCACAAAGACCGTGTCTCCGCTGGATCTGCTTGAGCCGGATGCTCGGCTAACGGGCCCGTCCGGTTCTGAGGGGGGCCAGGCGCAGCAATGCGCCTGGCCTACCCGACCTTGCCTTGGGAATCAGGCTCGGTGTGCCGGTCTACGTGGCACCGCTAGTGGCGCCGGCGGTGGATCTGTCGGTGGTGGCTCTATTGGTGGGAACGCGCGAGCTTGCCGTGCGCGGCGCGAGCGCAGAGCAGATCCGACCGGCTCGTCGTTTGCTCATGTTTTCCAGCGTCGTAACGATGGCGCTAAATATCGCCGAGCCGCTCATCGCCGGTCAATACGGGAAAGCAGCATTCGACAGCGTTGGCTGTTCTTTGCTCATTGGCTGGGCAGAGGTCGGACCAAACCTTATTCGGGCCATGCAGAACACGGCAAGCGCTACGGCCCAGACCGAGGCCCAGATGGCGAATGCGTCGGCCGCGTCCAAAAACCGGCCGACGCGCCGTACGGTTCCCGTCGCCGGTCCACCGTCGCCAGCCGGCGGAAGTGAGGCACGCAGGCAGGATCTTCGGCATCGGGCGCGTGCCGAGGATGTGCTGCACTGGCAGCAGCACCAGCGTCCGATCTCCGCGGAGACCCTGCGCAAACGGCTACACGTCGGCGCCGGCACGGCCCGCGGCCTGGTCGCCCAGCTCCGCAGCGATACGCACGTCGCGCTCGACGATGGGGGGTGAGGCGACAACAATGTAGAACTCCGTCACCCGGGGGCTCCTGCTTCGACGGGTGAGGCGCGGATCGCGATCGTGACGTCGTTGCCCGCATCCGGATCGACGGTGTGGTGCAAGCCGAGGTCTGTGATCCGGCCGTCGCGGATGTCCCACGCGCGGGCGCCACCGTCGCGGCCAAGGACCGAGCCGAGTGCGTCGATCGTCGGTTTCCACAAGTTTGGCCAGGCGCGGCGGGGCCCGACGACAAAGGCGAGCTGAAGGGCGACACCGCCGTCGGGCAGCGGGGTGGCAGAGGTGGTTTGGTCGCGTATCTGCTCCTTGTAGGCAGCCCTGCTGGCGGACGCGGTCGTCGTCACCTCGAATGTGCAGACCCCGCCCGGGTCGCCGGTCGGGACGGTTTGTCCGACCGCGACGGATGACGTGGCCGCGTGGCGCTTGGTCGCCCACACCGAGGCGAAGGCCCGTCCCGTCCGCTCGGTCGGTTTCGGCACGAGCGGGAACAGGTAGTTATCAAGATCGTTCAGGGCATCCAGTGGCACGGTGTCCGCGAACCCCACGTCGAGCCGGATGGCGAGTGGATCTCGTGCCGCCTGGATGGGCCCAGCGACCGTGGCATACACGTCGTCGATGAACGCCCCTGATCGTGCCTGGCCCAGCGACCCCGCCCGGTCCCAGCTCGCGAGCGCGGGCTTGACACCCAGCGTGCTGCCGGCAGCCTCGGGACGCGCGTAAAGAGAGGGACCAGCACGGACCGGACGATAGTGCCCGAGGCAAGCCGTAGCAGGAGCGTGCGGCGGCGGTGTGGCCTGGCGTGGTCGTTGGCGGTGGCCGTGGGACATGGTGGTCGGCTGAGCGAGGCTCGCCGCCGCACTCCGACGGCGCGCGGTGTGGCACCGGGTTCAGGCCGGCGGCTGTTTCACGTCCTGTCCGAGCCTTGGATCTGTCGGTAGACCGTCCTAAGCTGGGCTTGGCAGCGGCGCCTGCCCGGCTCCGAGCCGGCCCTCCTACGCGTGCCGCAGACGATGGACAAGGGTCTACGACTCGCGCTGACTGATCTTTGTCGTGCCTTCGAGGACCACGGCTGGGTGCGTAGGGCTTGGCCGGACGGGATTTCGGCATGACGACCAACAAGCGGGCGAAGCGGGACGCGCGCGACCGTCAGCGCAGGACCGGGGAGCCGTATGCGGTGGCTCGGCGTCGCACGGCTCGCCGGGAGCGCTCCTTCGAGGAGGACTGCTGCGCGAACTGCCTGGAGCGGCTGCCGGACGAGGTCGAGGGGCTGTTCTGTTCCGAGCTGTGCTCCCAGATGGCGGAGACGATCCGCTATTGGCGTCGCGTCGTGCGCGACGGCCTCATCGACAAGCTTGACGTCCGCGAGGCGGTGTTCACGCGCGTCGCGCACCTGCTCGCGGGCGGGTACGGAAAGTCGGCGCGCCGGCTCGCCGCCGAGGTTCGCCGCCAGGTGTGGCAACGCGACGGCGGTAGGTGTGTGCGGTGCGGACAGCCTGGCGAGGAGATCGACCACATCCGTGACGACTCGTCGGACCTGGGCAATCTCCAACTCCTGTGCAAGAACTGCCACCACGCGAAGACGGCCGAACGCATGGTGCCCGCCAGCGATGACCAGCGTGCCGCGGTCGACGCCCTCTACGCGACCCGCGTCCGACCCGATACCCCGGCCCTCCTTTGCGACGACGAGCTCCAATGGTCGAAGCTGTGGCGAGTGCTGAAGCAGGCCAGACGCCAGCGACTCCTTGATCAAATGGAGGAGCTGGGCTTGGCCGTCAAGGACTTCCGTGGCCTCAGCCGCGCGGAGATGATCGCTGCCATCGACGACGAAAACGACGCGGTCTCCGATGATCTCGACTCCGGTGGCTGGACCGAGGACGACGACTCCGGATACGGCCCCAACAGTTACTTCGCGCACGCAATGGCCAAAGATGACTAGGCGCCCCTCTCTGTCAAACTCGGCTGAGACGCGGGGATCAAGGGAATCTCTATAGCGAGTAGGGCGAGACAAGGATCTTCACGACCAGTGACGTTGACGATGGCTGACATGACCGCCTTGGCGCGAGACGATGGTGGGCTTGCGGATGGTGAGCCTCCGCGAGCCCCGTGATCGACGGGAACACGGCCATCCCGTGCCGGCTGCAGTCAACGTCCAAGCGCGGGGCAGTAGTGGTCTATGAGGGCGCGGGTGAGCTGCTCTCCTCTCGTGGTCAGCGCTTCAAGCGCCTGCTCTGTCATGGAGGCGAAGTTCGTCCGATAGGTCGAGACTCGCTCTCGTTCGACTAGGTCCGGGATTGATACCGGAAGGCGCGCATCGTACATCCCGAGGTAGGAGTAGACGAATCCACGGAGCATCCCATATTGCCCGAGTTCGTGTACACACGCGCGTGTACCGTCCTGCGCGCGTGTGTGCGCGATCTCGAAGCTGCGTTTCAGGCGACCTAGCAGGAAGTTCGGTGCTTGAATCGATGTCCGGCCGATGCCGGCATCAACGGCGATGAGATAGTCCAGGTCGTGAGCGTGGCTTGTGTGTTCCTTCGTTCGTCCTGGGAACAAAGGGCTCAGGCCGAGGTTGTCGTAGACGCCTCCGTCGGTCACATTAATTGTTTTCGTGTGGCGCGAGCCATCGCGGCGGGTGAACGTGTACGTCCGGTTCAGTTGCGGTAGTATGGCTGGGAATGCTGCTGAGGCGGCCACCGCGTCCGCCACCGGGATCGGATCGCTGATGAATCCATGGGGCGAGCACGAGCTGAGTTGGCTTCCATAGCGGACGGCGTTCCCCGTCGACAGGTCCGTTGCCGAGATGATGGTGCTGGTATTGCGACGCGTCACATCGGTCATCAGCCGGCGTCCGAAGGCGCGGGATGCGAGTGCATCGACTAGGGCTTCGGTGCGAGTGCTGGCCCGGCCGCGCTTTAGCCGCCCTGGCAGCATTGCGCCCGTGACACTTGCTGCATTCGCGGCGACGCGCCGGGGTCTGAACGCCCGGATCGCGAGCTCACGCTGGAGCCCACGCCGCAGCAACGACGTCACGGTGTCGTCGAATTCGTCGAATGGCTCTGGGCCGTAGGCCCACATCGCCGTTAGCAGGCTCCCACCGCTGATACCGGAGACGACTTCGATGTCGGCGAGAACGTTCCGGTCGTGGAGCGCTCGCAACGCCCCCAGTCCGAAGGCCGCCGCACGAAATCCGCCTCCGGACAGCGCCAGGCCGACCTTTGGACGTTCCTGGACGCTCACGACCGCCCCCGTAGCCACGCCCATCGTGCCTTTGACTGCGCCACGCCCCCGTGGGCCGCGCGCCCGCCCACAGCAACACGGATTCGTGGGCCGTACCCGCCGCGGAAGTACGTGCCGGCCGGCAACCGCTGGAGGTCCATTCCTCCGACGTAGCCCGGGTGGCCAGCGGCCACTGGGCCGGCCGATCGCGGGACGACCCGCAGGTAGAGGTCTGGAAGCTCGCCAACGGTGCCTTCGAGCCAGTAGGTCCAACGGCGTTCGCTGCCGCCCAGAATCATCATGAGCGCGCGGCGGATCGTCCCGTCCGGGCCTACGACCGACGCCATTCCCTGCTCGTCTGTCGGACTGGGTCGCGCGGGCCCGACCGGGTGGGTGTGCCAGAACCCGACGAAGCCGGTCGCGCGACGGGTCCGTTCCATCTCGGCGTTGACACGCTCTTGGACGCCTTCGACACCGTGCTGGAAAAATGTCTCGGCCAGATAGCTGTCCGGCGGAGGCCCGGCGACCTTGTCGACGTACACGATGCCCGTCGCATCGTCGAACGCCCCCAGCAACATGCCACCGGTCTCGATCTTCGGTCCGCGTACCCGAGCTCCGCGTCGCGCTTCGGCACGTGCCTCGGCCAGCGCTTCAGCGCTGATCCGGACCTCGTAGCCACTCGTGCCGTCGACCTGGACGACGTCCGCAGGCCATTCGGCGCGCGAGGTCCCGAGGCTGGCGGCGGAACCAAGGCGTACCGCCGAAGCGAACGAAACCGGAACGTCAGCCGCCGAACCGGTCGACGGCGCGCGGCCCAGCACGTTGAGGGCTTCACTCAACATCGCCCCGGCCAGCGCTGTCGTCTGAGCGGCAGCCCCGACGAACGTCGGTGCCGAACAGCCGGGCTCCGGGAAGAACAGTCGCGTTCGAGGGCTGGCGGGAAAGAGATCCTCGCCGACGTCAGCCCACCCCGGCGTTCGCGACGAAGCCAGCAGTTCCACCTTCCGGTACGTGTCCGCCCCAGCCCCGGTCGCGCCGGTCAGATTCGTCGTCACCAAGCCGCGCCCAGCGTCGTGACCGATAACCATCGTGATCAACGGCGGCCGGACCGTCGCGTCCCTCCGGGCCTTCTCGACGACCAACCGGACTGACGCATCAGCCGTGGCGTCGACAACGAGATCGAAAGCGCCCAGGTCTCGATCAGGCGCGAAGAAGGTCGTGCGGACGTTCCCCACAGACGGCGTCACAGTCACGTCGGGGCGAATGGACGAGAGGCGTTCAGCTAGAGCCGACACCTTCGCACGCCCGATGTCCGCATCCGTGTACGGCTGCCGCACCAGGATGCCCGGAGTAACGAGGCCGTTGTCCGCCACGGTCAGTTCGTCTACGCCGGCACGGACACACAACTCTGCGACGGGCGCACCGAGCGCGCCAGCGCCGAGCACGAGGGCTCGTTTGCCGGCCAGCCAACTCAGCGGCGTCCCTTGGTCCCGACGCCGGGTCACCTCGGGCCGCGTCTCCATGACTCGCATCCAAGCGATCTTGACTGAGTCGAACCAGCTGAACGCGAGGTCACGGACCTCGCCCTCCAGGTCCGTGACCGCGAGATCGCGGACCTGGGCGAACAGGTCGGCAATCTTAGAACTCAGCCCGTCCAGCTTCCACGCTGCCAGGTGAGCCAGCCGCGTCTCGCCTTCAACTCGCCGAGACGGCGTCCCGACGAGCACCGCCGTGAACAAAGGCGCGCCTTCGACCTCAGCCTCGTCCCAGGCGGCACCAGCAGCACCCGGATTCTCCGCCCTCTGCCTCGCGCGCAGTTTCCGATTGAGGACGGTCGCCGCCGCCAAGTCCAGCAGGAGGCTGTCGCGGTCGTACCCGGACTCGGAGAGGCCCTGACTCAACGCCTTCACATCCTCCGGGTACTCGAACCCGAACTCGTCCGGCGTTAGCACGGCAGGCACCGCGATGACCGGACGCCCTTGGGCGAACACCTCAACACCCTCCGCGTCAGCGCGGGCCGTCGCCGTGGCCAGGTCTACCCACTCGAGTACGTCCACGCGTCGACGTCGGGTGTCGGCCGCACACCACGCAACCAGTCTCCTGGTCTCGGAACCCGTGCCGTCCGAGGCCCACGGCACGCGATCGCCGAGGTCCGGGTGAACCAGGACGATGCCGGCGTCGGCCGAGGTGTACACCGCAGGCGGGTGCAGCGGCTGTCCGTCAGGGTCGAGCGTTCCGGCTGCCGCACGTTCGACCCATTCCGACAGCCGGCTGATGAGGCCACGGATCCCGTCCGACGGATTCCACTCCACCGACGGGGATGCGTACAGGCACAGGTACCTCCCCCATTGGACGTGCGGGGTCTTGGCCCACCGGCTGTGAACGGCAAACACCGCAGGCGGCTCGTACGGGAACCCGTCCCGGATAACGACCTTGAACCGTTCCCTGGGACGGACCGTGATGCCATTCGGGCCGTGATCGAGCCCGGAGGTGTCCATCGAGATGGTGAACGCGGTGTCGCCGTGGACGTTCTTCCACTCCTCCAGGAGTTCGACCGCGCCGCCAGCGACCGCGACTAGGTCGAGGAGTTGACGGCGCGCGAGCAGTCCAGCCTCGTCAGTCACACCCGAACCCGACAGTCGTGGTAGGCGCGTCCTGCGACCCGCGGTCGGCTCTAACGGCCGCCTGAACCCGCTGCGTGCCGGTCGTCGTGTCGGCGACGGTGATGCCGCGGGTCGCGTAGCGACCCGCGGCGGTTGCCGCCGCGGCCACCTCGCCGAGCCGACGTCGAGTTCCAGCCGCCTCGGCGGCCTCGGCACTCTTCGAGGACAGCGCGACCACGCCGTCCTCGACGATCTGCGCACCGTTCGCGTCGATACCGAGCACCACCGGCGACGGATCTTCCTTCGACGGCCATTCCATCGTGCAGATGAACTTGTCGAGGTAGTCCTGGTATCGATCCGCAGCCTTTCGGTGCGGCGGGTTCGCGCCCGGGTCGTCGGACACCGGGATGACACCACTGCTCGCGACGACCACCGACCCCTCGCGGGCGTGACGCTCAAACGCCTTCAGGATGTCGGTCTTCAATACGTCACGGCCGTCCTCGCGAACGTACATGATCTTTTTCGAGCAGTGGTGAGGAGCGAGCAGCAGGTTCCACTCCAGGTAGTGCTCCCGTCCCTTCTCCTCGCTGTAGTCGAAGATCTTCATGATGGTCTCGTACGCGAGGTCACCGAACAGCAGCACCTTGCCGTCCTGACCGCCGTCCTCGGTCAACGTGATCTGCATCGACAGCGAGGTGTCGTTCCGGGCTGCCGCGCAGTCGTCCTTGAACGGTGCATGGATGAAGGCCTCGAACCGGCCGGCGTGGTCGACACCGTTGATCTTGGTGATGCTCTGGCCTGGGTAGACGAGGTACTCCTTGGGCAGGTCGTGGTACGCGTGCTTGGACTGGTCGGTGTCGTACCCGACCACGAGCACACGATCACCTTCAGCGACCTCGTTGCCCTCCGCGACGGCCTTCTTGATGGCTTCGACTCGGCGCTCTACCTCCTCGTGGAACGCCTTCGCGTCCTCGCACAGGTCCGGGGCGTCGGGGTCGTCGAGGTACTCGCGCCACATCCGGGGCGTCGCCCACAACTCGCCGATGATCGCCTTGTCCAGGAGGTCGGCGAACCCGCTGCAGTGGTCCTTGTCCGCGTGCGTCAACACGAACGCCGCCAGGAACGGACGGCCGTCGAGCTTCGGCAGCGCCTTCACCAGGAGATCGACGACCGGTACCTCAGGGGTGTCGTCGTCATCGGCCTTGTCCCGGTCGTTCAGATCCACCTGGACGAGAACGTCCTCCGACACGACCACGGTCGAGCTGTCGCCGGTCCCCACCGGCCAAAACACAACACCAAGCTCGGGCAGTTCGGTACTCACCAGCTGTTCTCCATTCTCCGACACCGGGTGCGCCGCGGCACAGGAACGATCCGGACCCGCGTCTCGCGCCCCCCCCTGCGGGTTTGCCACACTGACGCTTACCGGACCGACGCGTCAACGATGGCAAGGACGGTACGCGGGGGATCGAGCTGAGGTCAACTTGGCGGACCGCCACACCCCTCAGGGGTTTGCACAGCAAAACACCTGCGGCTAGAGTCCTGTGCACAGAGCTGTGGACTAAAGGTGGACAGGCTGTGGACTGGACCGAAGATGCGGTGAGCGCGCTGTACGCCGACATCGGCGCCAGGGTGCGCCGAGCCCGGAAACGCCAGGGCTGGAGTCAGGTCGACCTCGGTCGGGTCGTAGACCTGACGCGCTCATCCATCGCCAACTTGGAGGCCGGCCGACAGCGCCCGCCCGTCCACGTCCTACTGCTGATCGCCAAGACGCTCGAGGTCTCTGTCGACGCGCTCCTGCCAGACGGGGAAGAGCTAGAGAAGCTCGCCAGAATCCCGAGACCTGTCGTCGACCTTGCCGGGCAACCCGACGCAACTCACAACTTCGTGACCTCAGCGATACGTCGCGCCACAGGAGGTATAACCGATGGCTCACGCTAACGTCGACAAGGCGGCGGCCCTCCTCGAATTGTGTGGAATTGCGGAACCGCCGGTACCGGTAGAACAGATCGCCATATCGCTTGGCATTCAGGTCGTACGATCTGCCGGCGAATGGAGCGAATCAGGCTTTCTGCTGCGTGACGGCAGGCGAACTATAATCGGAGTCAATAGTCGTAACTCGGCAAAGCGGCAACGCTTCACGATCGCCCACGAGCTCGGACACTGGTCATTGCACAAAGGAAAGCCCCTTATCGTAGATCAGTCCGTGATGATAAATAAACGGGACGACGTATCCAGTCAAGCGACCGACCAGGAAGAGATTGAGGCGAACCGATTTGCCGCCCAACTGCTCATGCCCAGAGGCTTTGTGGCGAATGTCCTCAAGAGGCTAGAACCATCCACCATCAGCTCGCGTGACGAGCTTATCGCGATCTTGGCTAGAGAATTCCACGTGAGCAATGAAGCAATGGGTTGGCGACTAATCAATCTCGGAATTCTCTCAAGCTGATCAATAGTACGACCACGCAATTTAGGAGCGTGATCCAGATCTCTCGACGGTTAAAGGTTGTTGCTTCTGCCCGTCGCCGAGGAGGCACTCTCGATCAGGGTTTGTACAGGGCCCGATGCAGGGCTTGCGCGTGGGCGGGGTCGAGGACCCTATCAGTGAACATCGCGTGGTAGGGCGGCGGACGCGACACCCAGCCACCGGAGAAAGGTGAGCCGTAGACCCTCGCGGCCGGATCGCTCGCCATGTCGAACGATCCGGCCAGCGTTGGTCATGTAGGTCGATTGGAGAATGGACTCGGTCCTGACGATGTGGGTGCTCATCTGCTAACGGGGCTGCCGACACCGAGCCTGCCCTACGGCAAATCTAGTAGCTCCCATCTAGCGTAGGTGTCGGGCCGGGCCGGCACCTCGGCACCCGGTCGCCGCGCCAGCTCGGCGCGAGGCAGAGGTCATCGCTGGAGCGGCGCGACTGACCGGCATCGGGATCTTACCTCCGTTGGTCGACCGTACGAGGCGAGCCGCCGCGACGCCGCCTGCTGGTGCCCGACGCCCCTTGATCGATGCCCTTCCCAACATCATCTGCGTCCGGCCGGGTAGTGGGTCAACGGCGAGTCGGCTAGGTGGCAATCGTGCGACGTGGCGTGACAAACTGGGCCACATCACGCTTGCTGCCGCCCATGCTCCCCAACGAGCGGGTCCGTTGGCCGGCTCGATCGGAGGGGCACTCGCGGTGGCGTTGCGACCGGTTCGGACGACATGTGACCCTCGTCGCGACGTTCTCTCCGGGACCATGGGTGACAACCAGTTCGCCGCCCAGCTGGACAAGGTCGTGCGTGACCCGACGGGTTACGAGGTCTACGGCGATCCGGAGCAGTTCTTCGCATTGACCTATCCGACCAGCGGCTTACGCGAGTTGGTCGCCAGGACCTTCGGCCGGCTCGCAGGAGTGAAGGGCGAGGAAGGTGATCATGGGGTCCTGCGCGCCGAGACGAGCTTCGGCGGCGGGAAGACGCACTCGCTGATGGCCGTGTACCACCTGGCGCAAGGCGCGCGCCCGGCAGACATCGTTGACTTCGTCGACCCCGCGCTCCTGCCTGACGGTCCGATCCAGGTCGCGGCGGTGGTGGGTGACGCACTTGACCCGGTCAACGGTCTGGAGACGAACGGGGTGACGACCCGGACTGTCTGGGGGGAGATCGGCGCGCAGTTGGGCGCGGAGGCGCACCGAGTCCTGCAGGCGAGCGACGAGGCGCGGACCGCGCCCGGAACGGAGACACTGCGCAAGGCGTTCGGGGCTCGCAAGACCGTGGTCATGATTGACGAGATCGCGCAGCACCTGCGGCAGGTCGCCGCGTCCGGGAGCGAGGAGGTCCGTCGCACCGCAAGCCAGATTCCGGTCTTCCTCAAGAACCTATTCGAGGTCGCGATGGGCGACGCCAACGTCGTTGTGATCATCAGCTTGGCGGGGGCGGACGACGCCTACGCGAAGGAGACCGCGGAACTTGGCACCGTCCTCGACGGCAACCTTGGTCTTGCTGCCCACACCCGTGGGGAGGCCACGAGTGTGCTTGCCCGCTCCGGGCGTGTCATCGAGCCCGCGACTGACAAAGAGATCGTCGAGATCCTCAAGCGGCGCCTGTTCGTCGAGATCGACGGGGCTTCCGCCGCCGCGGCCGGTGAGGCATACCGCGACCTTTACGAGGCGGTACGCGGATCGGTCCCGCTCACCGGCGGCGCCGACCGGCCGTCTGCCTACGCGCAGGCGGTGGCCGCGTCGTACCCCTTCCATCCGGAGGTGATCCGGGTCCTGGACAAGCGGCTGGGAGGGATACCGAACTTCCAGCGGGCGCGGGGCGCGCTGCGCCTGCTCGCGGAGGTTGTGGCCGGTATCTGGCGTACGGGCGACGATGCGGCGATTATCAACGTCGCCGATATCGATCTGGCGCAGCCGGCCGTTCTCAACGCGCTCACCGTCGCGGTGGAGCGGGCGCCGTTCGCCGGCGTCGCTCGGGTCGACATCGCCGGGCCGGAGTCGCACTGCGCGCAGGTCGACGAGGCACGTTTTCCCAACCGGCCGCGGTACGCCACGCGGGTCGCACGCACGGTGTTCCTGCACTCTCTTGAGTTGAAGGCGGGTGTCGGCGCCGGCCGTGCGGAGTACGTTCTGGGCACCTTGCGTCCGGGTGAAGACCCGGAGATTCTTGATGAGGCGCTCGAGGAAGCCGAACGGATCTGCTGGCACCTCACCTACGACGGTGCGCGGTGGCGCTTCCACACCGAGCCGAACGTCAATAAGATTATTGAGGACGGCAAGCGAGACATCCCGAACACGCGGACCACGGAAGAGACGAAGACTCTCATCAGGAACGCGTTCACGAGCGACGGCGGTATCGTCGCGGTTCCGTTCCCTGCCAGCCCCGCCGAGGTCGACGACGCGGCCCGACTACGAGTTGTGGTGTTCGACTACGATCACGTCTCCGTCGTGGGCCGGCATGCAACAGCCGTGCCGCACCCGGTCCAGGAGATCCGCGAGCATGCGAGTGCCGCGGGGCAGCTGAGGACCTTCCTTAACGCGGTGGTGTTCGTCGTTGCCGACGCCGAGGCCGTGGAAGATCTCAAGGACCGTGTCCGCGCCCGGCTTTCGCTGGAGGCGCTCCTCGCCGAACCTGCGCGCATGGCAAGCTTTGCCGACGAGATTCAAGCGAAGGTCCGTCGGATGTACGACGACAGCTCGTTGAACGCCCGCATCGCCGTTACCCGCTGCTACAAGCACGTGTACTACCCGGTGCGCGACGCCAGCGCAGGCAACCTTACCCACCGTGAGCTACCCCCTGCTGCGAAGGGTGACACAGCGAAGAGCGCGGTCCGCACCGTGCACACTCTGCTGGTCAACGAGGGCAAGGTCCGTAACGAAGCTATCTCGACTGACTGGCTGCACGACCGTGCATGGGACAAGCCTCACGCGACCACGACGAAGAGGGTCGCAGAGTGGTTCTGGCGGGACCCCGGTGCTCAGCTTCTCCTGGACACGACCTTGCTCACCGACGCGATCAAGAAGGGGATCGCCCACGACGGCTGGGTCTACTACGACACTGATGCGGGTAAGGCGTACAGCGCCGGCGGTCCGAGCCCGGCGATTCAGCTGTCCGAGACGGTGGAGCTGCTGACTGCCGCGGAGGCCACCGCCCGTGGACTACTCGGTCGTGCGCCGACCGTGCAAGACGTTCTCGCCGTCGCCACCACCCCGACGACGGGCCCGGTGGTGCGGGCGGCACTCGAGCAACGGTGCCGCAAAGAGCCCACGAAGACGCAGGTGGCCGACGTTCTCGCGGACGCGTTCCGGCAGGGCCGGCTCGTTGTCACCGTCGCCACACCCGTCGAAGGGGTGAAGGCGCTCGGTGTCAAGGATATCCGCGAACGGTCCCTCGACGCCTTCCATGTCCTACCCCGCGGTGACGCCGACCGCCTCGGTGTGGTCGTCGGCGACGCGCGAAGGGTGACCCGTGTCGAGCCGAAGACAGGCCCCGCGGGGGTCGCGCTCACCAACTTCAGGGACGACCTCGCCGACAAGAATCGTCCCCTCGCTACCCTGCGACTCACTGTGCAGGGTGACACGAGCCGCGGCCTGGGGGACCTCGACCTTATGACGATGGCGTTGGCGCAGCTTCCCAAATACCAGATCACGGTCGCCGTCGAGGTGACGGCGGAGCTGCCCGGCCTGGATGGCAGCATCGAGGTCCGTCTCGACGGTGACAAGAAGGATTACCAGCAGGCCAACGCCAAGCTGGCGCCCCTCCTGAAGACTGCCAGCGAGGTCGAGGGCCGCCTCACCTTGAGTGTCAACTTCGGTGAGGCCGGTGTCGGCGCCAATGACCCAGCCCTGGCGCAGGTCGACACGGTCGTGCGTAACCTTGCGCCAACTGAGATCACGCTCGACGGAACCCTGGCATGACGTCCAGCCGGCCCCGGACCGCGCTCAGCCGGCAGGCGCGGCCGTCCGCAATCCGGGCTTTCCGCTTAACCGTCATCCCCGAGACAAGCGGCGGGACTGGGGCTGACAGGTACGGGTTCAGGCTCGAGGAGTCCTACGGAAGCACCGACCGCAGCCTCGCGATCTCCGTCGCTACCGCGACGCCATTGCACGCCTCCCGCGTTCTCGACGCCCTTGTAACGGCTCTCCGTGCCAGCGGCAAGCCCGTCAGCGTGCTCTCCCCAGCTCGCAGGCAGCCGGTTGTGCTCGATGAGGCGGCCGGTGTCCGGCTGGCCCTCACCGTGTTCGCCACACAAAGGGTGGCCAAACCAGCTCGCGTCCGGCAGATCGTCGCGGGTGTGGCATCGATGAGCACCGAGGAGACCTACTACTGGTATGCGAAGGCAGTCGGCCCCGACGCCGATCGGGTCCGCCGCGCCCTACGGCTGTTTCTCGCGGCCGAGTGAGCCGATGACCCCGACGACCAGCACCGCCCCGCGCGTCCTCGCCGAAGACTGGCTGCCGGTCGCAGAGCTTGGCGTCGAGTCCCGTCGCGAGCGGGCCGCCGCGAGCGCGCTGCCACCCCTGTCCTTCCTGCACGTGTGGTGGGCACGACGTCCCCTCGTAGCGAGTGCCGCTGTCGTCCTCGCCGGGTTGCTGCCGGCGTGGAGCGAGGAACTCGCTGACGCTTTCCCCGGTGCTCGACAGGTCGCGAACGATCGTGCCTATCGGAAGTGGCTCCTGCACCTCGTGGGAATCTGGGGCGACCCCATTGCAGCGCGCAGGGCCTACGACGAGGCAGTAGCGTCCAGGCAGCGGATACCCAACCCCTACACATACAAACAAGCTTTCCGCAATCACCCGGATCGAGAGAACCTCAACCTCCTCGCCGACGTGTTACGGCGGACCTGGGGGGAGGCTCCGCTGGTCGCCGACCTTACGGCGGGTGGAGGCAGCATCCCCTTTGCGGCGACTCGGCTCGGGATACGCACCCACGCGAATGACCTCAACGGCGTGGCTGCCTGCCTGCTGCGTGCGGGTGTGCAGTACCCGGCGCACTTTGGGCTCGATCTTCTGCCGGACCTCCAGCGATGGGGTGGGAAGTTGATCGACCGTATCCAGAAACGGATCTCTCCCTTCTTCCCATCCGGGCCTGACGGCCAGGTCCTCACCTACATCTGGGCACACTCCGTCACCTGCCCCCGCACCGGCAAGACAGTGCCGCTCGTTCCAGACTGGAGCCTGCGCACCGACAAAGGCAAGGAGGTCGCCGTCCGGCTCGTCACCCACCGGAACGGGCGGGAGCTGGACGAGCCCGCCTTCGAGGTAGTGGAAGGCGACGCCATCGACTTCGACCCACGCCGCGGCACCGTCCGCCGAGGGGACGGGCTCTCGCCGTGGGACGGCCAGGTCATCGACGAGTCGTACATCAAAGACGAGGCCCGAGACGGTCGCATGACGTCCGTCCTCTACGCCGTCGCCATCCGCCTGCCAGACGGCGACCGGGCCTTCCGGCCACCCACCGAGACCGACCTGCGGGGCGTGCGGGAGGCCGAGATCGCGCTGGAGCAGATCGCGGGCACCTGGGCACGGCAGGATGTCCTACCCCTCGAGGAACTGGCGGAGAAGGGCGACCGGGGTCGCACCTCCCGGCCTCGATTGTTCGGGATCACGACGTTCGCGAAAATGTTCACGCCACGGCAACTCCTCGCGCACGGGATCTTCGTCGAGGAGTTCCGCGTGCTGACGGCCGAGGTATGTGCCGCGATGCCTGAGGATGGCGCGCGTGCGGTATTGACCCTGCTTGGGATCATGCACGGCAAAGCACTCACTTACAACGCCAAGCTAGCGAGATGGGATCAGTCTCGCCAGAAAATTGTGAACGTCTTCCAGCGTCACGACTTCTCCTTCAAGTGGTCCTATGCAGAATTCGAAGGCAAGGCGCTCTTTCGGTGGTCATTGGAGCAGCTCCTCGATGCCTTCGGCGGTCTGGCTGGGTTGCTCGACGCTACTGGCGTCGATCTTGCCACCGGGAAACTACTGGATCGTAATGTGACGATTACCCAAGGTAACGCCGCCGACGTTGCCGGGTTGGCCGACGGCTCCGTTGCTCACCTGTGTATGGACCCGCCGTACTACGACAACGTGATGTACGCGGAGCTGAGCGACTTCTTCTATGTCTGGGAGAAGCGCACCATCGGCCGGGTCGCTCCTGACCTGTTTCCCACCGACACGGCGGACGCGGAGAACGAGGCCGTCGCCAACGCGTCCCGATTCGCCCATATGGGCCGGCGGATGCGCGAGTTGGCGGATGCGGACTACGAGGCGAAGATGACGGCGATCTTCTCCGAAGCCCACCGGGTACTGCGGGACGACGGCGTCCTCACGGTGATGTTCACCCACAAGCGAGCCGAGGCATGGGACACCCTCGGGATGGGCCTGCTGCAGGCGGGCTTCACCATCGAGACGTCCTGGCCGGTCAACACAGAGGCCGAGCACTCGCTCCACCAGTCAGGAATCAACAGCGCCGCGAGCACGATCATGCTTGTATGCCGGAAGCGGCCAGCGGCGATGCCTGGCCGCCACCGCGTGTACCGGGAGGATATCGAGGCCGAGGTCCGCCGCACTGCCCGAGATGCTGTCGCCCGCTTCCGCGCCGACGGGATCGACGGCGTGGACCTGCTCCTATCCGCCTACGGGCCGACCCTCGGCGTCGTGAGCCGCCACTGGCCGGTGTACACCAGCACGGCGGACGAGACCGGACGCGCGCAGCTCCTGCGTCCGGAAGACGCTCTTGGCGTAGCGCGCGCAGAAATTGTCCGGGTCCAGCGGGCGCGTCTTGTCGGCCACCCCGTTGAGTTCGACGCGTTCACGGACTTCACCGTGGCGTACTGGGACATGTTCAAGGGGCCCCTCACGACCTTCGATGACGCACGACGTCTCGCCCTCGCCGTTGGAGGCCTCGACCTCGACGAACTCGAACGGGCAAAGATACTGCGGAAGAAGGCTGGCACGGTCGGCCTCCTCACTCCCGAGGACCGGCTGCGCACCCGCGGCCAGGACGCAGACCTGCCAGGGGTTCGGGTCGACGCCGAGTCGTTCGCCAGTCTGATCGACGCCGCACACACGGTGTGTCACATCGCGGACGAGGACGGTCTCGGACGGGCGAAGATGTTCCTAGAGCGGACAGGTCTCGCACGGGACTCCGGGTTCGTCGCGACCGTCCAGGCACTGGTGAACGCCGTTCCCCGTACGAAGGTCAACGGCGACTTCGTCCTGTCACTCGCCAAGACTCTCGATCGCCTCGTTACTTTCTGCATGCCGGACGTGATACTCCCAGAGGAGGTACGTCCGCTGATGACGAAACAGGGCGATCTGTTCTCCGGGGTTGCGACGTGACAGCGGCCGGGGAGCCCGGGTCCGGGCTCCTGCCACCGTCGGACTTCACCGGTGTGTCCTTGGCACCGTCGTACTCGACGGGCGAAGAGCCCCTCAACCGGTTCTACGTGCCACTTCTCGCACGCGCGACCGAATACCGTCGGCTCGTCGGCTACTTCAACTCCGCCGTACTGGCCCGCGCCGCCGCCGGGTTCGCACCCTTCGTCGCTCGCGGCGCAACCATGCAGCTCGTCGTCGGCGCCCAACTAACGGAGGAAGATGTCGATGCTGTTCTACACGGTGAGCCGCTGGACCGGGTCGTTGCCGAACGCCTGACAGTTGCCCCGCTCGATGACGGGGTCGACATCGTCGCCCGTGAGCGTCTGCGGGTCCTCGCCTGGATGCTGCGAGAAGGGCGGCTTGAACTCCGCGTCGGGGTGCCCGTGGACTACCGTGGAGTACCCCTGCGGACGGACGAGGCGCGCCGCTACTTCCACTCAAAGTACGGGCTGTTCACCGACGAGCGGGGACGCCAGGTCGCGTTCATCGGCAGCGACAACGAGACCATCGCCGGCTGGACCGGAAACCACGAGACGTTCCACGCCTACTGGTCATGGAACGACGAGGTCTGGTCCATCTACGGCCTGGACGTGACCCGTCGTTTCCAACAACATTGGGACGGCGATCCTGACTCGGGTTGGATTGTGATGCCCGTCCCGGAGGCCGTTCGACAGGCACTCGTCGATATCGTTCCCAGCGGCTGGCACCCTCCGCCCCACGATCCCGACCCCAGGTTGCGTCTCCCGGCCACCGGCAGCAGCGACGTTGAGGAACCGGACGAGCGCACGCGATCTGACCCCACCGCCGTACCTGGTCACGACGAGAGCAATGCCATCGACCTCGTGGAGGCCAAAACCGCTCTGCTCGAGGTACTCGAGGCCCCGCTCACCCGCACGTTCGTCGGGGTCACCAGCGCCGGTGTTGTTGCATTGCCCCACCAGCTACGGATCGCCGTGCGTGCGGTCGACACCTTCCCGCGCGGCTACCTGCTCGCCGACGAGGTCGGCCTCGGTAAGACCGTCGAGGCGGGCCTCATCCTGCGCGAGCTCCTGCTGTCGGGACGTGCACACACCGCACTGCTGCTGGTGCCAGCCAGCGTCCTGCGTCAATGGCAGGAGGAACTGCACGAAAAGCTCGCCCTCGACGTCCCCCGCTACGACAGAGGTCTCTTCCTCGACCGCCACGACACCAAGCTCGCGACCGACTCGGAGGCCAACCCCTGGTCGGCGTACCCGGTCATACTCGCCTCGTCTCACCTCGCGCGCCGCGCCGACCGCACGGAGAAGATTCTCGCCGCCGCCCCGTGGGACGTCGTCATCGTCGACGAAGCACACCACGCCCGCCGCCGCGGCCTCAAGGCCACTGGAACGCCGAACCGGCTGCTCGCGCTCCTGCAAACGATGCGCGACGCGCACGCCTGGAAGGCCCTCTACCTCGCGACCGCGACACCGATGCAGATGGCGCCCCACGAGGCATGGGACCTCATCGAGCTTCTCGGATTGCCAGGAGCATGGGGGGATTCCGCCGAGCACCTCATCCGCTACTACCGCGAGCTGCGCCGTCCCGCCGAGGAGAGGGACTGGGCGCTGCTGTCACGGATGCTGCGTGACCACCTCGACCAGCCCGACGCGCCCCACGAAGAGGCGTTGCGCGCTCAGGTCATTTCCGACGTCGGGCCGGCCAGGTCCCGTGCGGTCCTGACACTGCACGAGCCGCCACCTCCAACCCGACTGCGGGTGAACGGCTGGACGCTGGCGCAACAACGGTGCGCTGATAGCTGGCTTCGGGCACATACGCCGATGCGAGACAGAGTATTTCGCAACACACGTTCGACGATGCGTTCCTATCAGCAGCAGGGACTGTTGCCCGCCGACCTCGTCATCCCACGTCGACGTCTCTATGACGAGTTCATTACCCTCAGCGGTCCCGAGCGGGAGTTGTACGACCGGATCGACGCCTACATCCGTCGCTACTACAACGCGTACATGCAACAGGACAGCGGCCCGGCGGGGCGGGCTCTCGGCTTCGTCATGACCGTCTACCGGAGGCGCCTCACCAGCAGCTTCCACGCGGTCCGCAACTCCCTAGCACGCCGCCGCGACACGCTCGTCGCAGGAGGAAGCACCGCCCTGGGGGCGTTCCTGGACATCGACGACACCACCGTCACCGAGGACGATGACGCTGCTCCAGCGGACGTTCACTCCACCTTCCTTCCCGACAACGTCCTTATCCAACTCCGCGACGAGGTCACCGAGCTCGACGCCTTCATCGCCGGCATCGACGCGCTCGGAGGCCACGACACGAAGGCGCAGCAACTCGACCGGGACCTGTCCGACGCAATAGCGGCCGGCTACGACAGCGTTGTGGTCTTTACGCAGTACACCGATACCATGGACTATCTTCGGGCCAGGCTCGCTGCGCCCTACCAGCGGGTCGCCTGCTATTCCGGTCGCGGTGGCGAGCAGTGGGACCCGGCCACCGGCACGTGGCGTCCCGTGAGTAAACCCGAACTCAAGCGACGCTTCCGGGCCGGTGAGATACGCATCCTCCTGGGCACCGACAGCATGAGCGAGGGACTGAACCTGCAGACCAGTGGCCGCCTGTTCAACTACGACATGCCGTGGAACCTCATGCGCGTCGAACAACGAATCGGCCGAATCGACCGGATCGGCGCCGACCACCCGGTCGTCACCATCAGCAACTACTACTACGCGGATACAGTGGAACAGCAAATATATGTCAACATCAAGGAAGACTTCGGAGACTTTACCGAAATCATTGGCGACGCCCAGCCCGTCCTCGCAGCAACAGAAGAAGCCATCCGTAAGGCCGCGATGCAGCCGACCGTCGCAGCGATCAATGCCACGCTGGCCGAAGAGGTCCGGAGCATAAAGAACCGGGTTACCCAGGCGACCACCGGCGACCTACGCCTGTCAGACGCCGAAGAATCCGCCCCGGTCGTGCCCACGCTAACACCCGCCGCCACCCTGGCCGACTTGGAAAAGGCGCTCACAAGCAACCCACTCACCTCTTCCTACCTGCACCCCGTTCCAGGAAGGGACGGACTGTACGTCCTCAAGATCCACGGTTCTCCAGAGCAATACGTAACCTTTAACCGTGATCTCGCAAACGACGCCGGACTCGACGTTGAGCTACTCACATGGGGCAGCCAGCCATTGGACAATCTCCACAAGAACATTCTGTTGCTCACGAACGACTGATCCGGCGAACCGCTGCGGGTTGGCTCGCATACTGATGGATATCGGCGCGGGGTGAGCCGGGTCGGCGGAGTCGATCACGAAGCACGGGGGCGTCTGCGTCCCCCTCGGTGTCCCTCTGGTCGAACCAGAATTCCAGCGAGTGCTTTGCAGCCGAGGTCAGGCGCACCGCCCGACGTCGGCCCGTCTACTCCGGCCCCTGCTCGGGGGGTGTGAAGCGGGCGGGTGCGGCCGGCCGGTGGTTCCGGCTGCTTCCGGCGCAAACCGCGCCCTGGAGCAAGAGTACGCTGCCAGCCATAGGCCGGCAAATTATGCGATACCGTACGGGATCGGCTGCGATGGCCGCCCGAAGAATCCGGGGAAGCGGAGCATCTTTATACTGCGGCGCATGCTTCCGGCGACAGCCTGGGCTCCCGGTGAGGGCGCTCGGATTTGGACGGTCATGGGTCGCGTTCAAGAACGACAGCTGGCCCAGCGCACGGAGGCCAAGCGTGCCCGCCGTCGCCTGGCGAGAAGCTACCGGCGGCGCCTGGCCAGAGAGGACGGACATTTGTCGCCAGCGGACCGAGCCCGGCTGCGGCAGGACTACGAAGCCGCCGTCAACGCCACCTGGCGAGGCGGCCCGGTAGTTCTCTCCTTCCTATTCGCACCCCCGGATTGCGATGCCGTGCGCATGCTGGATGTCCGTGGAGAATACTTCGACCATCGCACCAGCGATACGTGGGACCTGTTCTTTCCGGGCTATTACAGGTCGATGAACGGTCCATATTTCGAGGCGCAGACGGGGGCTCGGCGCGCCGGGTATGGATACACGCGCGACTGGTATTTCCACCCGAGGGAGTTCAACGCGATGCGCGAGCGCGTCGAACGATCTTCGGAGTATCGTTGGGAGTACTCCGGCGGGGCCGACCTCGTGCTCGTGAGTGGGTACCTTCCTGAACGCGGTGAGCCAACTATCGATTGGGCGTCCACAATCGCGGGCCAAGTCACCGACAGGGCATCGAGCACGAGAACGCTGACGCTGGCGGAGATAGTCGAGCGTCTGACCCGCGACCTGGAGAAGGCGACGGAGGACCCGGCGTACGGGGTTGGGGACGTCTCGCAGGCGGCCCCGCCGGGTAGAGACCATGCCGCAGTGCGCGAATTCGTGGTCGGTACCCTCGCAGGGATCGCTTCGGCGCTCGGTGCCGGGGCGATAGGCGCCTGACCTGCGTCAGGAAAATCGAGTAACCGAAGCAGATTTGTTGAGACAGGACAGAGGCCGAGTTTCGGGGACAGGCAGTATCTTTCCTGACACACGTGCCGGTTGCGCAGGCAACTGCCGACAACGCTAGCTACACGAGGAAGGACGCTTCGGGGACGTTGATCAGCGAGGCCTCCGGCGCATGGACGATCGCGACGACGCCAGACCAACCTGGCTAGCAATCAAGGCGGAGCGGGTGCAGCGGGCACCTGCTACAACGCCGGCCTCCCCTTCAT
>NZ_CDWWEW010000027.1:0-26334 GCF_977966315.1 Frankia sp. CeRuru1 | reverse complement strand
AGCTTGGCCTTGCGCACGGCCCCCGCCGGACTCGCCAGGGCGGACGACGCACTGATGAGCAGCTGGAAGCCGCGATCGCTGCCACGCCAGTGCTCACGCAGGATCGGCTCCCCGGCTCCGACAGCCAGCCGCCGGAAGGCGAACGCGATGACCGCGACGTCGTCGAGCTGACCCACCACCGGAATCGCGTTGGTCAGCCGGTTCTTCGGCGACACGAGGTACGCGAGCGCCGCGGCGGCCTCCACCTTCGCGGACTGCGGGACCCGCGGATCGGCGACGACCCGCCGCAGCAGCTGGACCAGATCGGGAAGGAACATCGTGACCTCCCGACCGAACGCTCGCATGGCGTCCCTGTCGAGCACGACCATCGCCGCTCCAGCCTCCTCCCGCGCGAATCGGGATTTCCCGCCGACCGTCGACATCTTAGTCCGCGTGGACAGAAGCGATCTTGTGCTCAGCGCGGCGGGTGGGCTCAGCGCGGCGGGTGGTCGAGGAACCCCCGGCCGGTCTTGCGTCCCAGGAACCCGGCCCGAACCAGCTGTTCGAGCAGGGGTGCCGGGGCGTAGCCGGGCTCGCGGAACTGCGCGTACAACGAGCGCGTGATCGCGAGCGTGACGTCGAGGCCGACCACGTCGGCGAGCGCGAAGGGGCCCAGCGGATGGCCGCAACCGACCGTCATCGCCGTGTCGACGTCCTCGATCGTCGCGTAGTGCGCCTGGAGCATCTTCACCGCGTCGTTGAGATAGGGGAACAGCAGCGCGTTGACGATGAACCCCGCCCGGTCGGCGCAGAGCACCGGATGCCGCCCGGCCGCTCGGGACAGCGCCAGGACCGTGGCTGTCACGTCGTCGCCGGTGAGCACCGTGGGCACCACCTCGATCAGCTTCATCGCCGGGGCCGGGTTGAACCAGTGCATACCGATGACGTCCTGCGGCCGGCTGGTGGCCGTGGCGCATTCGATGACCGGCAACGAGGACGTGGTAGTCGCCAGCACGGCGCCGGGCGCCGCGATCTTGTCCAGGTCGGCGAACAGCTCCCGCTTCACCGCCAAGTCCTCCACCACCGCCTCGAGCAGCAGGTCGCAGCGGCCGAGCTCACCCAGATCGGTCGTGCCGCGCACCCGAGCCAGGGCCGCCAGCCGGTCGGCGTCGGACAGCCGCCCCCTGGCCACCGACGCCGACAACGACGACTCGATCTTCACGAGGGTGGCGGCGAGGGTGCGCTCGCTCCGGGCCCGCAGGAGGACGTCGTGCCCGGACCGGGCCAGCACCTCCGCGATGCCGCCCGCCATCGTGCCGCTCCCCACGACGCCGACCGAGCGCACCGGGCGGCCCCGCCTCGGGCGGTCGGCGAGCGGATCGACCGCGTCGACCACCTCGGAGGAGTCCGGTGCCGCGTAGGTGTAGAAACCACGACCGGTCTTGCGGCCCAGCAGGCCCGCGCGCACGAGCTGGCTCAGCAGCGGTGCCGGAGCGTGCAGGTGGTCACGGGACTGCTGGTACATCGAGTTGAGGATCTCGTGGGCGGCGTCCAGACCGATCAGATCGAGCAGGGCGAGCGGGCCCATCGGATGCCCGCACCCGAGCCGCATGGCCGCGTCGATGTCCTCCCGGGCCGCGTACCGGGCCTCGAGCATGCGCACGGCGTTGTTGAGATACCCGAACAGCAGCGCATTGACGATGAAGCCCGCCCGGTCCTCCGCGACGACCGCGGTCTTCCCCACGTCGTTGACCAGGCCGATGACCCCGGCCAGCACGGTCGGGTCGGTGACGACCGTGCGCACGACCTCCACCAGGCGCATCACCGGCGCCGGATTGAACCAGTGGGTGCCGAGCACCCGTTCCGGGCGGGCGGTGCCCGCCGCGAGTTCCGTCACCGACAGGGAGCTGGTGTTCGTCAGGAAGACGGTGGTCGGGGGGCAGATCTCGTCGAGTCGGGCGAAAAGCGCCTGTTTGGCGCTCATCCGCTCGTCGATCGCCTCGATCACCAGCTCGCAGTCGGCGACCGCCGCGAGCTCGGTGCCGAGACGCAGGCGGGCCAGTACGGCCTCCCTGGTCGCGTCGTCGATCTTGCCGTGGCGGCCCGCGCGGTCGAGGGAGTGCTCGACCCGGGCCCTGCTGCGGGCGAGCGCGTCGGCGTCACGCGCGATGCCGACGACCTCCAGACCGGCCTTCGCCAGCACCTCGGCGATGCCCGCGCCCATGGTGCCGAGCCCCACCACCCCGACCCGGCGGTGTCTCACAGCGTCGTCCCGGCTGTTCTCCGGCTTTTTCTCCGGGTTCGCGGCCGGCCCGGTTCCCGATGCGGGCCTCTCAATCATGCCCAGGCTCCTCTACTTCGGCACATCTACTTCGGCACACGGGCCCCAGGCGACAGGTAGGCGTCGCGGGCCGGGCGGTGTCAGACGGCGAACGCCGCGATCCTCCCATATTCTCGAGACGCCGGCCCATGATCGCACTGCGGGAACGGACCGGCCGCCGGCCGGGGACGCCGGCCGGGCTGCCGGGCTGGCGGGCGGCCGTTGCAGGTTCGGCGGACCGGGCGGGTTCGGCGGAAGCGCTTTCAGAAAAGCGTCGGAATGGACGGTTCGAGGCCCCGCAGCTCGTCATAGTCGACGATGGCGCAGCCCAGCCCCCGGTCGGCCGCTAGCAGCCGCGCCTGCGGGGTGATGGACTGCGCCGCGAGAATGCCGCGCACGGGATGCGGCAACGCCGGGTCGGCCTCCAGGCGGACAAGGTACCGGGTCAGCTGCTCCACCCCGTCGATCTCACCCCTGCGTTTGATCTCGACGGCGACCGTTGAGCCGTCCGCGCCGCGGCACAGCAGGTCGACCGGCCCGATGCCGGTCTCGTACTCGCGGCGCACCAGGGTGAGTCCGGGCGCGATCGCGTCGGGCCGGTCGGCGAGCAGCACCTGCAGATGCGCCTCCACCCCGTCCTTGCGCAGACCGGGGTCGACGCCGAGGTCGTGCGTGGAATCGTGCAGCACCTGTTCGAGGGTGATGACGAGCTGCTCGGCCGCGCGGTTGGTGACCCGCCAGACCCCGTCCGCCTCGGCGATGACGCACGGGGGGCTCATCCAGTTGAGCGGCTTGTACGCCCGCCCGTCGGCATGGATCGAGACGGATCCGTCCGCCTTGACGAGTACCAACCGGACGGCGCTCGGCAGATGTGCGGTGAGCCGACCGACGTAGTCCACGCTGCAGCGAGCGATGACGAGCCGCATGACGTCACGCTATCGCGGCCGTTTCCGGCGCCCGGCGGCGGTGGGACCGCCGCGCACCCGGCGATCGCCTGACGATCGCCTGACGATCAGAGGTACGGACCGTCCGCCTCACTGTGACCGGGCCGCGCGGCGTCAATCCTGGTCGAGGGCACAGAGCGACCGTACGACGTCGAGGGTGCCCCGGACTGTCGAGGGTGCCCCGGAGACCATGGCGGTGCAGGTCACCCGGTGCAGGGCGGCGGGGAGACCTTCCACAGGGTGATCAGAGCGCGCGGAAGCACGTCACAGGCCCGCGGGCCGTTGCGGACAATCGTCCAGGGCCCAGCGCCGGTCCGCCGCCACACGTGCGGGTCGACCGGCGGCGTGGCCGGCCCCTGGACCTCGATGCGACCAATCGCCCAGTACTCGTCGTGCGCCGCGTCAACGCCCTCGACGGCGCCGAAGTACATCCCGTTCACGATCGTCACCTGCCGGGCGGAGATGGTGGAAGCGCCCCCGGCCGCCTTGATGGAGTCGGCGACCGTCCACGACAGCGCGAGCCGCAGGGCATCCGGATCAGGCTCGTCGAGGACCCGCATCTGATGGGCCGTGCCTGGTCGGCGCGCACCCTCCCACGGGGCGGTCCGCAACGCGGGGGTCAGCTCCGGGGCGGGCGAGGTGGCGGTCTGAGGCGCATGCACGGTGGCGGACTGCCGGTCCGCGGTCACGTAGCCGATGGCCACGCCGAGCAGGACCGCGACCACGAACGCCACCGGGACCAGGACCGACCGGTACTCGCGCACCCCGGCCAGCCCGGCCAGCCCGGCGGATCGCGCACTCCGATCGCCAACGGCATTCACCCGCGCGGGCACCTCCACGTCCTGCACGCCTCCGTCCGGCATCACACCCTGCCAAGAGCCGGGCCCGTCACCCGAAAGCAGTACCCGATCAGCAGGTACCCGGCAAGCATGCCGCATCGCGTGTCCGCCCGGCGCACGGGCGCGCCTGAGATGACGGTGCGCAGCCACCCTGGTTCGTTCCGCTCCGGGTGCCGTCCCAATCGGGACGGAGCCCTTCCTGACGAGCCTGGCGGGCGGTCGAACGGATGAGCCGCCCGGGCAGCCCGCTCAGGCGTGGCCGACGTGGACCAGGTCGGCGGCCTCCTCGAACCGCAGCAACCCACCCAGCCGGTCCGCCACGAGCAGGCGTTCAAGCGAGCTCGGCACATCGACCAGCACCATCGAACGGCCCGCGGCACGGGCTCGGCGAGCGCCGCCGAGCAGCACCCCCAGCGCGGCATGATCGCCGAGTTCCAGGCCCGCGACGTCGACGCGCAGCGGCCCGCTCCCATTGTCGATCGCCGCGTGCAGCAGGGAGCGTAGTGTCCCCACCGTCCGCACATCCACCCGGCCAACCACGCGGGCCGTCTGCGCGCAGCCGGCCCGCGTGTCCCCGGAGCACTCCAGACTCACCACGTTCACGCCGATGTTCATGTGATCTCCCGTCCCGGCCGTCCGACGCCCCCTCTGTCGTGACGCCGTTGCTACCAGCTATCCGCGCCGATCGCGGGTAGCACTCAGGTGCGGCTCGCCCAGGGCGGACCGCGACATACCCCCTCGTCTTCATCGGACTGTCGCCGTTCGGCCACAGGGAGGTCGGGCCGGTTACCTCGATGGTGGCAGCAGTCGGCGGGCGATGTTTCCTCTGTCGGATTCCGTGGAGGTGTCGAGGCCCGAATCCATGTCCGCCGCGAGGATGTCTGGGACGATGCAAGGTGGCGTCGAAGAGCGGCACGATCGGAGGTGCGGGATGACCGGAACGGCCGGGGCGTTTCTCCTCGAGCCACTGATCGCGCTGCTGGCCGTCGGCCTGCTGATGGCGATCGGGCGCTGGGCTCATGCTCCGGCACGGCCGCGGCCGGCCGGTTCCGTCCCCGGCCACGACTTCGGTCTGCTCGTCCCGGTGGTCACCGTGGACACCCCCGCCGAGATCACTCGGCTCCGCGCGGCGCTGTGGGCGCGGGGTATCCGCTCGACCTGGGCCACGGCACCGGCCGGTCCGATCCGCATCGACGCCGCCGGGAATATCATCGCCCGGCCGCGGGACCGCCGCCACGTACTCGTGTTCGGCACGGACGCGAACCGAGCCGCCCGTGCCCTCGTGAACCTGCTCGGCTCGCGCCAGTCGCCCACCTGACCCCGCCGGCCGGGCCGGCGGATCACGAGGCCGGTGGGATCAGGCCGACGCCAGCGGGATCAGGCCGAGACTGGTGAAATCAGGCTACAGCGCGGTCGGAGACCCGGCGGATGTTGGCGCCGAGGTCCGTCATGTTCTCGACAAACCGGGCGTATCCCCGGTCGATGTGGTGGACGTCGCCTACCTCGGTGACGCCGTCCGCAACCAGGCCGGCGAGCACGAGACCCGCGCCGGCCCGCACGTCGGAGGCCGTCACCCGGGTGCCGGACAGCCGCGCGGTCGGCCGGACGATGACGTGGTGGCCGTCCGTACGCAGGTCGGCGCCGAGTTTGTGCAGCTCGCGGCAGAAGACGAACCGGCTGTCGAAGACGTTCTCGGTGATCAGGGAGGTACCCCGGCTGACCGACTCCAACGCGATGATCTGCGGCAGCAGATCGGTCGGAAAGCCGGGGTACGGCAGCGTCACCACGTCGATCGACCGGGGTCGTCCCCGTCCGACGACCCGGAATCCGTCGTCCCGGACGTCGACCTCGGCACCGGCCTGCACCAACTTCTCCAGGACGATGCCGAGATGAGCGGCCTGACCGTGCCGGATCAGCACGTCGCCGCCGGTCATCAGGGCGCCGATGGCGTACGTGCCGGCAACGATGCGGTCCGGCACCGTCCGGTGTTCCACCGGGGTGAGGTGGTCGACCCCGTCGATGATCAGTGTCGACGATCCCGCGCCGTCGATGCGCCCGCCCATCGCCGTCAGCATCGCGCACAGGTCGGCGATCTCGGGTTCCTGGGCGGCATTGTCGATCACCGTCGTCCCCTTGGCGAGAACCCCGGCCATCAACAGGTTCTCGGTGGCGCCCACGCTGGGGAAGTCGAGCCAGATCGAGGCTCCCTGCAGCCGGCCGGAGCAGCGCGCGACGAGGACTCCGGACTCGACGTCGACCAGCGCACCGAGTTTGGTCAGGCCGTTGACATGAATGTCGAGCGCGCGCGATCCGATCGCGTCTCCACCGGGCAGGGCGACCCGCGCCTCCCCACGGCGGGCGACCAGCGGACCGAGCACCGCCACCGACGCCCTGATCTGCCGCACCAGTTCACCATCGGCCGCGATGCCCGGAGCCTGGGGAACCTCAATGCTCAGCCGCCCGCCGGCGGCGTCCCGCTCGACGGTCGCACCGAGCCCCGCCAGTACCTTGGACATCACCGACACGTCCAAGATGTCGGGAACGGCGGACAGCATCGTCCGGCCCGCGGCCAGCAGGCTCGCGGCCATCAGCTTCAACACCGAGTTCTTCGCGCCCGGGACGGCGACCTCGCCGGCCAGCCGGGTACCGCCTGTCACAACGAAGCGCTCCACGAACCTCGATGCTAGGTCCTGGCCTGAAGATCTTCACCGCCACCCGCCGGACCGACCGGCGCAACCCTGCGCGATCGCCTCATTCCGCTGCGTCGGACGGGAGGACTGACACCCCGTCGTGGGTGCGGATAAACGGCTCGAGCCGTCCAGCCACCGCGTCGGCCACCCGGATCGCGAAAGCCGGCACGAACCGCATACGGACCTCGTCGATCGACAACCAGCCGACCTCCGTCGCCTCCGCGGTGTCGGAAGCGATGACGCTGGTCGGATGGTGGCAGGGAAACACCATGGCAACCACGCCTAGGGGCATGTTGAGGTACACCCCGGTCAGGCGGACGGGTTCGACGACCGCACCCGTCTCCTCCTCGACCTCACGGCGCAGCCCGGCGTGCAGGGTCTCGCCGCGCTCGAGCACCCCACCCGGGATCTGCCAGGCGTCGGTGTCCCGGCGGCGGATGCACAGAATCAACCCGTTTTCGTTGAGTGTCACTCCGGCTACGCTCACCGAATGCATGTGCGAAACGTACCAATTGCCACGCGGAAGTCCAGGTGAACGGCGGCCTTTCTCAGCGGCTGGCGGAACTGCCCCCAGAGACCGACCCGGGGTTCGGCTCGGCCGCGCGGGCGTTGTTGATCGGGCCCGACGCGACCGACGAGGCCCGCACCGCGGCAGTCGAGAACCCCAATCTAGCGGAGCAGACGCGCTTCAACGCGTTCTACTGCCCGCAGGCTCGGGCCTGGCGCCGAAAGGACCATCGCCGCCATCGGGCCAACACCGATCGATACCAGGCCTGGTTCGGTCGGCATCCGATGTTCTTCTTCATGCAGGCCGAGTATTATGCCTCGCTCGACGGCGATCCGGCGAATCTCGACGCGGCGCTCACGTTCGCGCTCGAGGCGGTGGACCGGCTCGGCGGCGTGCCTGGCGTGCTGCATCTCGCCGCCGAAATTATCGCGGACCGCCACGAACGGGACCCCGACAACGATCCACGCCTACTGCTCGACGCTGAGCGGCACGTCCGGCAGGCCATCGCGCTCAGCGACGGGCATTATGCGCGCTATCATGCCACCCACGCGCGCATCGCGACCCTGCGAGGGGCGTTCGCGTCCGTGCGGGCCAGCATCGCCCGCGCGATCGAAGACGAGGACAGTACGGGCGCCGAATACGCGCTTCGCATCGGCGACTACCAGCTCATCCGGTCCAGGATCCAATACGCGCAGGAGGGTGAGCGGCTGGGCGCACGCCAAGAGGAGGCTTCCCGCGAGCTGCAGCAGATCCGGAGTCAGGTCCTGGAGATCATGGGGTTACTCGCGGCAGTGATCGCCTTCATCACCACCGCCGCGAACATCGCCGCGGGGCAGCCGGCCCGACCGGCCGCCGGCCTTCTCACGCTCGCTGGCGGCGTGACGTTGCTCGTCTTCTGGGGCTTTCACGTCCTGCTCGTGGGGACCGAACCGGCCCGGCGTCGGGTCGTCACGGCGGTCGTCGGGATGATACTCGTGGTGGCGGGGTTTCTCATGACGGAGTTCTCATGACCACAGAGCTCTCATGACCACGGTGGGGGCCGACGGGTGCGTGTACTGCAGTCCATCAGCCGGTCGGACAAGCTCCACAACGAGGACGCCGCCGGTTCCCGCGCCGATGGCCTGTGGGTGATCGACGGAGCGACGCCGCTGTACGACGATCCGACGATCAGCGGCCGGTCCTCGGCGGCCTGGCTGAGCGGCGCGGCCGACGCCTTCCTCGCCACGGTCCCCTGGCGGGATAGATCCCTGCCCGAGGTGGCGCGGGAGCTGATCGCACACGTCCGCGCCGAGGGACGGCGCCTGGGGCTCGCCGCGGGTCGGTTCCCGACCGCCACGATCGCCCTCGCCCGGCAACGGGGCCCGCTACTCGACCTGTACCTCCTCGGGGACAGCCCGGTTCTGCTCCGTTATCCCGGCGGGGAGGTGGTCGGTTTCACCGATCCCCAGTTCGATCGGGTCGAAGAGGCGCTGCTCGAACCGGTCCGCGCCGAGCTGGAACGCGGCATCGATGTCACGCAGGCCTACGGACGGGCACACACGATGACCCGCGAACACCGCCGGCAGCGCAACACCGCGGCCGGGTCCTGGATCCTCGGTGACGTCACCGCTGCCGCCGACCACGCGTTCGTCACCACCATGCCGGTGGAACCCGGCACGGAGCTGGTGGCGCTGTCCGACGGCTACGCCCGGGCCGTCCGTCCCTTCAGCCTGGTCGCCGACGACGCGGCCCTTGTCGACGTGCTCGCCCGCGGCGAACAGGCCATACTGTTGGAACGGCTGCGGGCGGCGGAACGGGCCGATCCGGACTGCTCGCGGTTCCCCCGGTTCGGGATGAGCGACGACGCGACCGCGCTCTACGCCCGGATCTGACAACCCGGGCCGCGCGGTCAACGACTGCCTAGAGTGGTCCCCATGGCAGTGCACCTGACTCGGATCTACACCCGCACCGGGGATGACGGTACGACGGCGCTGGGCGACATGTCGCGGGTGGCGAAGACCGATCCGCGGCTGGCTGCCTATGCCGACGTAGATGAGGCGAACGCCGCGATCGGCGTGGCACTCGCCCTCGGCGGGCTTCCCGACGAGCTGCGGGCGGTGCTCGGCCAGATCCAGAACGACCTCTTCGACGTCGGCGCGGATCTGTGCACCCCGGTCGACCCGGCGCCGGCCTACCCACCCCTGCGGATCACCGAGGCCTACGTGGAACGGCTCGAGGAGGCGTGCGACCGTTTCAACGCCGGCCTGCCGAAGCTGGCCTCCTTCATTCTTCCGGGAGGGACTCCCGGGGCGGCGCTGCTGCATGTCGCCCGCACGGTCGCCCGCCGGGCGGAACGGTCCATCTGGGCCCTCCTCGAGGCCGAGCCGGACCGCACCGGCCCGCTGCCGGCCCGCTATCTCAACCGACTGTCGGATCTGCTGTTCATCCTCGCCCGGGTGGCGAACCCTGAGGGGGACGTGCTCTGGCGCCCCGGGGCGCACGCCTGAGACCCGCTCAATACCCGAGGGTCGACAAGTCAGTCAACCAAATTGTAGACTGGCGATCATGAGTACCACGGTGCGCGTGAGTGACAGGACGCGGCAACGGGTCGCGGCCATGGCCGCGACCACCGGCCAGCAGATGCAGACGATCATCGACGAGGCCGTCGAGGCCTACGAGCGCGAGCTGTTCTGGCGCGGCTTCGAGGAGGGGTACGACCGCCTCGCGGCCGACCCGCTCGCCTGGGACGAGCTCGGTGCCGAGCGCTCCGCCGAGGCGGGGGCGCTGCGGGACGGCCTGGAGTGATCTCACCTCGCCGCGGCGAGGTATGGCTGGTCGACTTCGGTGAGCCGATCGGCCACGAGCAGGGGTTGTGTCGTCCGGCGGTGGTCGTGTCCGCCGACCGGCTCAACCGCAGCCGGGCCGGGCTGTCCATCGTCGTACCCGTCACCAGGACCCGCCGCGGGCTGCCCTCCCACGTCGAGCTCGCGCCCGGCGGCACCGGTCTGCGCGAGACAAGCTACGCAAAGGTCGAGGACGTGAAATCGGTGTCCCAGCAGCGCTTCGGTCGCCGGCTCGGCGTCGTGGGTCCCGATCATCTGCTGCGGATGACCGAGGCCCTGCAGTTTCTGTTAGGTAGGTAGAGCCTGTTAGGTAGGTAGAGCCTGTTGGGTGGGTAGAGCCTGTCGCGGACCTGTGACGTGACGCGAAAGGCGCGTCCCCCGATGCGGGGAACGCGCCCTTGGCCGCAGGAAACTCAGGTCAGCTTCGCGGTCTCGGCAAGGATGCTGACACCCTGGTGTGTCACCGAGATGAAGCCGCCGTCCACCGAGGCCGAGATCTCCCGGCCACCGGTCTTGACCCGGACCGTCCCGCCCGGCGCCAGCAGACCCAGCAGCGGCACATGGCCGGGCAGCACGCCGAGATCACCGTCGGTGGTCCGGGCGACGACCATGTCGGCGTCGCCGGACCACACCTCCTGCTCGGGCGAGACAATCGCCACCCGGATCGGCATTACAGGTTCTCCGCGTTCTTCTCCGCGTCCTCGATGCCACCGCACATGAAGAACGCCTGCTCCGGCAGGTGGTCGAAGTCGCCCTGGGTGAGCCGCTTGAACGAGTCGATCGTCTCGTCGAGCGGGACGAACTTGCCGGGGATGCCGGTGAACTGCTCGGCCACGAAGAACGGCTGCGACAGGAACCGCTGGATCCGCCGCGCCCGGTTGACGAGGATCTTGTCCTCTTCGGAGAGCTCATCGATACCGAGGATGGCGATGATGTCCTGCAGGTCCTTGTATCGCTGCAGAATCCGCTGCACCTCACGGGCCGTGTCGTAGTGCTCCTGCCCGAGATAGCGCGCGTCCAGGATCCGGGAGTTGGAGTCGAGCGGGCTCACCGCCGGGTAGATACCCAGGTCGGAGATGGCCCGGTCGAGCACGGTGGTGGCGTCGAGGTGGGTGAACGTCGTCGCCGGCGCCGGGTCGGTCAGGTCGTCCGCGGGCACGTAGATGGCCTGCAGCGAAGTGATCGAGTGGCCCCGGGTGGAGGTGATGCGCTCCTGGAGCACACCCATCTCGTCGGCCAGCGTCGGCTGGTAACCGACGGCGCTGGGCATCCGGCCGAGCAGCGTGGAGACCTCGGATCCGGCCTGGGTGAACCGGAAGATGTTGTCGATGAACAGCAGCACGTCCTGCTTCTGGACGTCCCGGAAGTACTCGGCCATCGTGAGCGCGCCGAGCGCGACCCGCAGCCGGGTACCCGGCGGCTCGTCCATCTGGCCGAACACCAGCGCGGTGTCCTCGATGACGCCGGCCTCGGTCATCTCCAGGAACAGGTCGTTGCCCTCACGGGTGCGCTCGCCGACCCCAGCGAACACCGAGACGCCACCGAACTCCTTGGCGACCCGACGGATCATCTCCTGGATGATGACGGTCTTGCCGACGCCGGCACCGCCGAACAGGCCGATCTTCCCACCGCGCACGTACGGCGCGAGCAGGTCGATGACCTTGATGCCGGTGGTGAACATCTCGGTCTTCGACTCGAGCTGGTCGAACGCCGGCGCCGGCCGGTGGATCGGCCAGCGCGTCTCGGCCTCGATCTGCTTCACGTCGAGCGGCGTGCCGAGCACGTTGAACACGTGGCCCTTGGTGGCGTCGCCGACCGGGACCGAGATCGGCGCGCCGGTGTCGCGGACGGGCGCGCCCCGGACGAGACCGTCGGTCTGCTGCATGGAGATGGCCCGCACGGTGTTGTCACCGATGTGCTGGGCGACCTCGAGCGTCAGCGTCAGCGTTTCGTCGCCGATGGTCCGGTCGACCTGGAGTGCCTGATAGATCTCGGGAAGCTCGTCGGGAGCGAACTCCACGTCGACGACCGGTCCGATGACTCGGGCGACCCGGCCGATCCCCGGGGTCCGGCCCTCCGCCGTGGCTGGCGAGCTGGTGGTGACGGTCATGGCGTCCTCAGTTTCCCATCAATGCCCGTCGCCGCAGCCTCGGGCTCGCGTTCGCTGGCACCTGGGGCGGAGCGGTTCGCGTCGTGCGCGCTCCGCCTTCGGCGTCGTCCTTCTGCGTTCTGTTGTCGATGTCCGCATCGGTTCCGCTCGGTGTCACCCATTGTGGTCACCCATTGTGTCCGGCGGCGTGAAGACGGGAACGGCGATGACATCGCTCGACATCGCTCCCGCTCCTCGCGCCGCCCGCCCACGTCAGGCTCCCGAGGCCAGGGCGTTGGCGCCACCGACGATCTCGGAGATCTCCTGGGTGATGGCGTCCTGCCGGGCCCGGTTGGCCTGCCGGGTGTATCTCTTGATGAGATCCTCGGCGTTATCCGTGGCTGACTTCATGGCCCGCTGCCGCGCCGCCGACTCCGACGCCGCCGACTCGAGCAGCGCCGCGTAGAGCCGGCTTTCCACATAGCGGGGCAGCAACGCGTCAAGCACCCCCTCGGCGGAGGGCTCGAACTCGTACTGGGGCAGCGGGCCGCCGCGCGGCGGTTCGTCGGTCTCGGTGAGCACCATCGGCAGCAGCCGGCGGGCGACCGGCGTCTGGGTGATGGCGCTGACATACTCCGTGTGGACGACGTGGATCTCGTCCACTCCGCCGTTCTCGCTCGTGTCGATGAAGGCCGCGATGAGCGCGTCCGCGACCGACTTGGCGTCCGCGTACGACGGCTGCTCGGAGAAGCCGGTGTACTCGCCGCTCATCGCACGACCTCGGAAGCGGTAGTAGCCCGTCCCCTTGCGGCCGACGACGTGCAGGTCGGTCTCCTTGCCCTCCGAACGCAGCAGCTCGACGAGTTCGCCGGTGCGCCGCAGCGCGTTCGAGCTGTACCCGCCGGCCAGCCCCCGGTCGCTGGTGATCACCACGACCGCGGCCCGGGTCGCCCCGGGCCGCTCGGTGGTGAGCGGGTGGTCGATCGTGGTCTGCGCCGCGACCGCCTCGATCACCCTGGTGATCTCCTCGGCGTAGGGGCGGGCGGCGGCGACCCGCGCCCGCGCCTTGGCGATGCGGGAAGCCGCGATCAGCTCCATCGCTCGGGTGATCTTCTTCGTCGACTGCACCGACCGGATGCGCCGCCGGTACTCACGAAGCTGGCCCGCCATGGGTCAGCCCTCGTCGTCTTTGTGCACCGCGGGTCGGTGCACCGGGATCGACTCCTGCCGCACCAGCCCCGGGTCGAGCGGGCCCGGCACCGGCTCGTTGACCAGCGGCTGGCCATCGGACAACGTGAACTGGTTCTTGAACTCCGCGATGGCCGGCTCCAGCACGGCGATCGTGTCGTCGCTGAGCTTGCCGGTGGTCACGATCGCGTCGTACACCTGCGGGTAGGACCGGCCGACGAAGTCGAGGAACTCCGACTCGAAGCGACGGATGTCCGCCACCGGCACGTCGTCGAGCTTGCCGGTGGTCCCGGCCCAGATCGACACGACCTGGCGCTCGACCGGGAAAGGCTGGCCCTGCGGCTGCTTGAGCAGCTCGACCAGGCGGGCGCCGCGGGCGAGCTGGTCCCGCGAAGCCTTGTCCAGGTCGGAGCCGAAGGCCGAGAACGCCTCGAGCTCGCGGTACTGGGCAAGGTCCAGCCGCAAGCGGCCGGCGACCGACTTCATCGCCTTGACCTGCGCGCTGCCGCCGACCCGGGATACCGAGGTGCCGACGTTGATGGCCGGGCGGACACCCTGGTTGAACAGGTCGGACTCCAGGAAGATCTGCCCGTCGGTGATCGAGATGACGTTCGTCGGGATGTAGGCCGAGATGTCGTTGGCTTTCGTCTCGATGATCGGCAGTCCGGTCAGCGACCCGCCACCGAGCTCGTCGGAGAGCTTGGCACAGCGCTCCAGCAGCCGGGAGTGCAGGTAGAACACGTCACCCGGGTAGGCCTCCCGGCCCGGCGGGCGGCGCAGCAGCAGCGAGATCGCCCGGTATGCCTCCGCCTGCTTGGACAGGTCGTCGAAGACGATGAGCGCGTGCTGGCCGTTGTACATCCAGTGCTGGGCGATCGCCGAGCCGGTGTAGGGCGCGATGTACTTGAAGCCCGCCGGCTCGTCGGCCGGCGCCGCCACAATCGTGGTGTAGGCCAGCGCGCCGGCCTCCTCGAGGGTGTTCACCACCTCGCGGATCGTCGACTTCTTCTGGCCGACGGCCACGTAGACGCACTTGACCTGCTTCGATGGGTCGCCAGAGGCCCAGTTGTCCCGCTGGTTGATGATCGTGTCGATGGCCACCGTCGTCTTGCCGGTCTGCCGGTCACCGATGATCAGCTGACGCTGACCGCGACCGATGGCCGTCATCGCGTCGATCGCCTTGATGCCGGTCTGCAGGGGCTCCTTCACCGGCTGGCGCTGGACGACCGTCGGCGCCTGCAGTTCCAGCACCCGGGAGCCCTCGGCCACGATCTCCCCGAGGCCGTCGATCGGCCGCCCGAGCGGGTCGACGACCCGGCCGAGGAAGCCGTCACCGACGGGGGCGGAGAGGATCTCGCCGGTGCGGCGGACTTCCTGCCCCTCCTCGATGTGCTCGGAGTCACCCAGGAGGACGGTTCCGATCTCACCGACCTCGAGGTTCAGCGCGAGCCCCAGAACGCCGCCGTGGAACTCCAGCAGCTCGTTGGTCATCGTGTGCGGAAGACCCTCGACCCGGGCGATGCCGTCACCGGTGACGACGACCCTGCCGACCTCCTCCCGCTCACCGGAGGTGGCCTGGAAGGAGTCGACGTACTCCCGGAGGGCGTCGCGAATCTCCTCCGGCCGAATGGACAGCTCAGTCATCGCTTTGTCCTTCATGGCTGGCATGGATCTGGTCGGGACTGGTCACGGCGCTCCTACCGAAGCAGGCCGCGCCGGGCGGTGGTGAGCCGGCGGAGAACGCTGCCGTCCACCACCTCGTCGCCGACCCGCACGACGACACCGCCGAGAACAGTTGGGTCAAGATCGGTCTGCAGCTGGATCTGCCGGCCGAAGTAGCCGCTGATCGCGTCGCGCAGGCGCTCAACCTGGCCGGCGTCCAACGGGATCGCGGTACGCACGACGGCCACCACCCGACCGCGCCGGGCAGCCGCGATGCGGCTGTAGTGCTCCAGCCGACCCGCGACGTCGCCCTGCGCCCGGTCGGCCACCGCCTGCTGAACCAGCTGGACAGTGACCGGGTGCACCCGCCCAACCAACAGCCGGTTCACCAACACGGCCTTCGCCGAGGCCGGCGCCGCCGGGTCGGTCAGCGCCAGCGCGAGCTGTGGGTTCTGGTCCAGGATACGGCCGAAGCGGAAAAGCTCGTCCTCCACCTCGTCGAGCGCACTGGTGACGTCAGCCTGAGCGAGTAGCGCCTCGACACTGAGCTCCTCCAGGGCCTGACGCAGGTCCCCCGGCCGCGACCAGCGGCTCTGCACCACGCTGTCGACCACTTTCAGGGTGAGCTCGCTGACCTGGCCGGCCAGCAGCCGGCGGGCGAGCCCGACCCGCGACGGCCCCGGGGCCCCCGGGTCGGTCAGTGCCCGGCGCACCGTCGCTTCCCGCCCGATCAGGGCGGCGACCGCACGCAGTTCCTCGGCGATCCGGTCGGCGTCGGGAACCCGCGCGGCCCGTCGCGGGCCGCCCACCGGGATGGCCGTCACCTGGTCGAGAACGGCACGGGCCACTGCCAACGAGCGTCGGCTGGCGCCCTCCACCGTCAGCCTCCCAGCCCGGACGCGGTGCTGGCCGGCCGCGGCCCGGCCTCCAGACCCGCGATGAAGTCGTCGACGAGCTGACGCTGCCGGGCGTCGTTCTGCAGCTCATGCCCGACTATCTTGGTGGCGAGCTCGACCGCGAGCGTGCCGACCTCGCGCCGGACCTGGGCGACGACCTGCGACCGCTCGGCCGCCAGCGACGCCTCGGCCCGATCGCGCAACTCCGCGACCTCCCGCTGGGCGTCGGTCCGTAGTTCGTCGATGATTACCCGCGCCTGGGCGTGCGCATCCTCCCGGATACGGGCCGCCTCGGCACGCGCCTCGGCGAGCTGGGCACGGTACTGCTCGAACAACGCCTGCGCCTCACGCTGGGCCTGCTCGGCCCGACGCAGTCCGCCCTCTACGCGTTCGGTCCGATCGGCGTAGGTCTTGCGGATCTGCGGATAGATCTTCCAGAAGAAGAATCCAACCAGGACACCGAAGGCCAGCAGCCCGACGATCAGTTCAGACAACGGCGGCACGAGGACGTTTTCCTCGTGCGTGCCCACTTCCTCGGCGGCGAGGATGACAGAGGAGTACACCTGATATCCCTGTGCCGGATCAGGTGAACACGAAGGGGACGACGAAGCCGATCAGAGCCAAGGCCTCGACCAGCGCGAACCCGATAAGCATGTACCGGAAAGCAACCTGCTCCGCCTCGGGCTGGCGGGCGATCGCCTGGATGCCGAGTCCGAAGATGATGCCGACGCCGATACCGGGACCGAGAGTGGCGATGCCGTAGGCGACCGTCCCGATGTTGCCGCTGATGGCGTCTTCAGCGGCCAGCAACGTGGACGCGGTAAGAGACATCGTGAAATCCGTCCTTCTAAAGTCGGTGCACCGGGACCGTCTCCGCGGTGCGGGTACGTCGAGAGGAAGATGTCAGGCCCGTGCCACCGCCGGTTGCGCCGGCGTGGCAAACGAAGTCGTCTCCGAGCTCGGTTCGTGCCCGTGGACCGGTGGATGGTCCGTGGCGTGGTCACCGCCACCGTGCGACGAGATAGCACCGCCGATGTAGGCGGCCGTCAGGATGGTGAAGATGTACGCCTGCAAAAGGTCGATCACCAGTTCGAAGCCGGTCAGGACGACGAACATCAGCCCGGAGAAGATGCCGAAGATGAACTGCGGCTTCGGTAGCAGGTAGTCGGCCCCGAGCGCGAACACCAGCAGCAGCATGTGGCCGGCGAACATGTTGGCGAAGAGCCGGATGGCGAGAGTGGCCGGCCGCACGACGAGGGTCGAGAAGAACTCGATCGGCGCCAAGATCAGTTTGACACCGAAAGGCGCGTCCGGTGCTGGTACAAGCATGTCCTTGAAATACGCTCCGGCCCCGTGCTCGCGGATTCCGACCACATTGAAAATGGCCCAGCTGATCAGAGCCAAAATCATCGGCAGAGCAATACGCGAGGTCGTCGGGAACTGGGCCACGGGGATGATGGCCATGACGTTCGAGACCAGGATGAAGCAGAAGAGGATCATCAGGTACGGCGAGAAGACCCGGCCGCGCTCCCCGATGACGTCTCGGGAGATCTGCTGGTCGACGAAGTCGTAGATGGACTCGCAGAAATTCTGGAGCCCCCGCGGGACCAGCGCGGCCCGACGGAATCCAAGCCAGAGGAAAAGGCCCACAAAGATCGCGACGAACAGGGTGAGCGCCGACCACTTGTTGAAGTAGAGGTCACCGATCTCAAACCAGTTCTTCGGCCTGAAAACCTCGGAAGTCGGCCCGTGGAAGCCGTCGTCGGCCGCCGCGAACACCGAACCGCTCGGCACTTCCGACACCTCCATGATCATTCAACAACGTCAAAGTTCGCAATCACCTACGACCAGGTCGGCCTCACCCTATACGGGTGAGGCCCCTCCGGGTAGAGGAGCGAAAGCCAGGCGGCCACCGCCTGCATCCCGATCCCTACCCTCCACCCACGAGGCCCCGTCAGGGCCCGTCCCATGCGGAAGCGAAAGGGGACAACCAGCGGCGAGCGGCACCCAGGGCGCCTGCCCGACACCGCCGATGCTATCCGCCTGGACGCCGCGAGGCATCAATTACACACGAGAGATCTTCGACAAACTGTCGAAGATCACCGTCCGTAAATTTGATGGCAATTTTGTTACTTAGAGTGACTTGACGTCCGTCTACACACCGTCATCAACGGGCACCGAAGCGATAAATGACCAGGTAGAGTGCTCCCGCAATTCCGACAATCAGTCCAATAGGGAAAAAAAGGACTTGAAACCCCAATAGCCGATCAAGGCCAAAACCGGCCAGTCCCCAGAAGCCGGCTCCCGCCACAAGCGTGCCCACGATGCCCCAGGCCTCGCCGGCGGGCGGCGCAAGTGCGCGGCCCAGGTTGCGACCCGGGCCCTCGGGCACCCGCGAGCCGTCACCGCCGGTCCCGGTCGAGCTCTCCCCCGACCGGTCGTCGGCGCTCTGGTCGGGCGTGGAACCCACCTCGTCACCGCCCCTCGAGCGGCGCCGGCCCGGCCGCCGGCCCCTGCGGCACGTCCGGGTCGGCCTCGGCGCTCGGCACCGTGGCCGGAATCCCCGGTTCGTAGAACGGCACCCGCAGCCGGGCCGCCGACCACACTTCGGCGCCGACCCAGCACAGCGTGCCCGCCACGATTGACCAGGCGAACGACGGCAGATTCACGGCGGTGGTGCCCTCCAGGGCCACCAGGACGACACCCAAGGTCACGACCTTCACCGCGTAGACGCCCAGCGCGACCGGCAGCAGCGCCGTCGTGCCGATCCGCCGGCCGATCGCCACCAGTGCCACCTTGCCCGCCGCGAAGAAGGTGCTGACCAGGCCAACTCCCAGGGCCGCGCCGAGGAAACCCGCCCCGCCCCGCGCCGCCCCGGCGATCACGAGCGTCGGCACGGCCAGCGCGAGCATGGTCCACAGCCCGGCGCGCAACGTCGGCGCCGCGGCGCCGGTCACGCCCGCCGCCCCGTACGCTGGGTGCCGAGGAGCAGGGCTACCAGGGCCGCGAGGCCCACTCCGACGGTGGCAACCAAGATCGGCAACGGGGAGTCGGAGAACGACGCGGCGACACCTCCGAACCCGACCAGAGCCGCCCAGAAGTACATGAAGAGAACCGCCCTCACGTGCGAATTACCGATTTCCAGCATGCGGTGGTGGAGATGCATCTTGTCCGCCGCGAACGGCGAGCGCCCCGCCCTCGTCCGCCGGACGACCGCGAGCCCGAGGTCGAGGAACGGAACGGCGAGCACGGCCAGGGGTATCGCCAACGGGATCAGCGACGGGTACGACCGTGAGGGTCCAACGTAACCCCCGTAGGCCACCTGACCGGTCACGGAGATCATCGATGCGGCCGACAGCAGGCCGATGAGCATCGAGCCCGAGTCCCCCATGAACAGCCGGGCCGGATTGAAATTGTGCGGCAGGAACCCGATGCAGACCCCGGCGGTCACGGCGGCCAGGAGCGCCGCCGGGGAGGCCCGGTAGAAGCCGTTGATCACTGCGATCTGATAGGCGAAGTAGAAGGTCGCGCCGGCGGCGATCGCCGCGACACCCGCCGCGAGGCCGTCCAGGCCGTCGATGAAGTTCATCGCGTTGATAAGCACGACCGCGGCGAGGATGGACAGCGGGACCGCGGTCTCCGGTCCCAGGCTCAGCGTCGTCTCGCTGTCCCGATCGATCGCGAACGTCCATTGGACACCAAGGAGCACCATGATGCCGGCCGTGGCGACCTGCCCGGCCAGTTTGGTCAGGGAGTCCAGTTCCCATCGGTCGTCGGCGACGCCGAGCAAGCAGATCAAGGTGCCGGCGACGAGCACCGCCCGGATCTCCGACCAGTCCTGGGAGACCACCGACAGGAACGGCAGGCGGTCCGCCACCCCGAACCCGGCGTAGAGCCCGGCAAGCATGGCCAGGCCCCCCAGCCGGGGCGTCGGGGTGGAGTGGACGTCGCGGGCACGTACCCCGGCGACGGCACCGATACGCATGGCGAAGACGCGTGCCACCGGCGTGGCGAGAAAGGTCACCGCCGCCGAGACCACGAAGACGAGCAGGTACTCGCGCACCGTCGGGCATCTCCCGCCTGCCGGACCCGGATCCGGCTACTGCCGCCTGCTCACGCCTGCTGCCGCCTACTACCGCCTGCTCACGCGGCTGTGCGGAACCTCTTGATCCCCTACCGCGGATCGGCCCCTACCGCGGATAGGCCGGGTGCCGGGCGACAAGCGCGGACACCGCCGCCGCCACGTCGGCGGCGGTGTCCGGCTCACGCACCGCGTGGGCGATCAGCCCCGCGATCTCCTTCATCTCCCCCTCGCCCATCCCCTGGGTGGTGACCACCGGGGTTCCTACCCGGATGCCGGAGGAGATCGCGGGCGGCTGCGGGTCATAGGGAATGGCGTTCTTGTTCAGGGTGATGCCGGCCGCGTCGCAACGCGCCTCAGCTTCCTTGCCACTGACCCCGAGTTCCCGCAGGTCGAGCAGGGCGAGATGGGTGTCGGTGCCACCGGCGACGGGCCGGATGCCCTCGGCAGCGAGCCCGTCGGCGAGCCGCTGCGCGTTGGCCACCACCTGGCGAGCGTACTGCGCATAAGCGGGCGAGGCCGCCTCCCGCAACGCGACGGCCTTCGCCGCGACCGCGTGCATCAGCGGGCCACCCTGGCTGAACGGAAACACGGCCTTGTCGATGCGGGAGGCCAACTCCTCGCGCGCGAGGATCATGCCCCCCCGCGGGCCGCGCAACACCTTGTGGGTGGTGAAGCTGACGACGTCGGCGTAGGGAACGGGGCTCGGGATCGCGCCCCCGGCGACCAGACCGATGAAGTGCGCCGCGTCCACCATCAGCCACGAACCAACCTCGTCGGCGATCGAGCGGAACGCGGCGAAGTCGATCAGACGTGGGTAGGCCGTCGCCCCACAGATGATCATCTTGGGCCGGTGCTGGCGGGCGAGCTCCCGCACCTGGTCGTAGTCGATCAGCTCGGTGTCCTCCCGCACGCCGTAGGCCACCACGTTGAACCACTTACCGGAGAAGCTCACTTTGCTGCCGTGGGTGAGGTGACCGCCATGCGGCAACGACATCGCCAGGACTGTGTCACCGGGCGTGAGTAGCGCCGCATACACCGCGAAGTTCGCCGACGAGCCCGAATGCGGTTGCAGGTTGGCGTGCTCCGCGCCGAAGAGCTGCTTCGCCCGGGCGATGCCGATCTCCTCGGCCCGGTCGACCACCTGGCAACCGCCGTAGTAACGCCGACCCGGATACCCTTCGGCGTACTTGTTCGACAACGTCGAACCCAGCGCCGCCAGCACCGCCGGGGACGTGAAGTTCTCGCTCGCGATGAGTTGCAGGCCGCCGCGCAGCCGGTCCAGCTCATCGAGGACCACCTCCGCGATCTCCGGATCCGTCGCGCTCAGCTGGTCGAAGTCCGGGCCCCAGAACGGGGTGCTCATGACGTTCCTAACCTCCTGCGCTAGAACGGCGACCGCGCTGGAACGGCAACCGTGCCACAACCGGCAACCGATGACCGGTGCCGCCGCGCGGGCGGCCCGGTCACCCCATGCTCCTCTGGCCCGGGAACACCATCCACCCGGATCTACCCGAAGCCACCCGCTGTGACCATCGCCCCCGCGACCCGGTTCAGGATCGTACGGGACTCTCCCGCCGGGACGATCAGCGGCGTCAGACCCACCCCACGCCGGCCCGTCCGGACCGTCCGGGCCCGGCTCCAGTTCACGGGCTCACCGGTTCACGGGCTCCCGGACCAGCGGCAACACTGCACGCAGCGCGGTGAGATCAATCGCACCGCTGCGCAGTACAACGGGCACCTCCTCGGTGCAGTCGACGATGGTCGAGGGGACGGCGGCCGGGCACGGTCCCCCGTCGAGATAGACACCCGCGGCACCGCCGAGCTGGTGCAGCGCCTCGTCGATCGTCGTCGCCGGAGGCTGGCCGCTGATGTTCGCGCTGGAGACGGCCATCGGCCCGGTCCGACCCAGCAGCTCGATCGCCACCGGGTGCAGCGGCATGCGCACCGCCACCGTGCCCCGGCCCTCCCCGAGATCCCAGCGCAGCGACGGGGTGTGCCGGACTACCAGCGTCAGCCCGCCCGGCCAGAATGCGGTGATCAGCTCCCGGACCTGGGGAGTCATCCGCTCGATCAGCCCGTCGAGGGTGCGCCAGGAGCCGACCAGGACCGGGACCGGCATGTTCCGGCCACGTCCCTTTGCCGCCAGCAGCAAGGCCACCGCGTCCCGGTCAAAGGCATCGGCGCCCAGCCCGTAGAGCGTGTCGGTGGGGAGCACAACCAGCCCACCCCGGGCGACGGTGCTGACCGCCGCGTCGAGACCGCGGGCCCGCTCCCGTTCGTCGGAGCAGTCGAAACGTTCCATTGCCCGTCCTCTTCTCAAGGATCAGGGTTCGTCCTCAGGATCGGGGCTCGCGGGACGCCCCGCGCTGGCCGGTGACGAACCGGTCCCGGCCGGCCAAGTCCCGATGATCCGCCACGTGCGACCAGCGGCCATCGGCGCGAAGCAGCTCGGGCGCCGACACCCCGTGGCCGTCGGCGTGTTCGATGACGAGTAGACCGCCTGGCCGCAGGAGCCGCGCCGCCACCCCGACAACCGTGCGCACCACGTCGAGCCCGTCGGGCCCTCCCCACAGGGCGCGGGCCGGATCATGCTCGCCCACCTCGGGCTCCACCGTGTGGCGGTCGGAGTCGGGGAGGTACGGCGGATTGCTGATGATCAGGTCGACCGTCCCGGCGAGTCGGGTGAGCGGCTCGGGCAGCGCCGCGGCGATGTCGGCTGCGTGCGCCGTCACGGGAAGACCGGTGTCGGCAATGTTGCGTCGCAGCCAGACCACCGCCGCCGGGTCGACCTCCACGGCGTGCACCCTCGCGCCGGGCAGCTCCGCCGCCAGGGACAGCGCGATCGCCCCCGAGCCCGCGCACAGATCGACGCACAACGGTCCCGGCTGCCGGGCCCCGGCGGGCCCGGTGAGCTCTGTGAGCGCCCATTCGACGACAGACTCCGTCTCAGGCCTCGGGATGAAGACCCCGGGGCCGACGGTGAGCTCGAGGTGGCGGAAGCCGGCGACACCGGTCAGGTGCTGCAGCGGCACCCGTTGCGCACGCCTGGCCACGAGCTCGTCCAGCCGCCGCGCCGCTGCCGCCGTGACGTCGTCGAGCAGTGCCAGCCGGCCGCGGGGCACCGCGAGCACGAAGGCGGCGAGCTGCTCGGCGTCGGCACGGGGGCTCGCCACCCCGGCCGCACGCAACCGGTCGGTCGCCGCCGCCAACCACGCGCCCAGCGGTGTCAGGTCGGCCGCGTGGCGCACCGGGCTCAGGGGATCCGCGGAGCCCGAATGCGGGGACGCGCCCCGGCCCGGCTGCTCCGTACCCCGAGAGCGCCCCTGCACGGCCGACGGGCCAGTCATGACGCCTGAGCCGCCAGCCGCGCGTCGAGGTCCGCGGCGGCCAGCGCGTCGAGGACCTCGTCGAGCTCCCCGTCGAGCACCTGGTCGAGGTTGTGTGCCTTGTAGCCGACCCGATGGTCGCTGATCCGGTTCTCGGCGAAGTTGTAGGTCCGGACCCGCTCCGACCGGTCCACCGTGCGGACCTGGCTGGCACGCGCCAGCGACGCCTCCGACTCGGCCTTCTCCCGGGCCGCCCCGAGCAGGCGGGCCCGCAGGATCCGCAGCGCGGACTCCTTGTTCTGTAGCTGGCTCTTCTCGTTCTGGCAGGAGACGACCACACCGGTCGGGATATGGGTGATCCGGACCGCGGAGTCCGTGGTGTTGACGCTCTGCCCACCGGGGCCGGACGAGCGGAACACGTCGATGCGCAGGTCGTTCGGGTCGATCTCGACATCAACCTCCTCGGCCTCCGGAAGCACCAGGACCCCGGCCGCCGAGGTGTGGATACGTCCGGCGGACTCGGTGACGGGCACCCGCTGGACGCGGTGCACCCCGCCCTCGAAGCGCAGCCGGCCGTAGACGCCGTCCCCTGGGCCCGCGGGTCCCCGGGCCTTCACCGCCACGCTGACATCACGATAACCGCCGAGGTCGGAGGGGTTGGCGTCGAGGATCTCGGTCTTCCAGCCGCGCCGTTCGGCATAGCGCAGGTACATCCGGAGCAGGTCTCCGGCGAACAGCGCCGATTCTTCGCCACCGGCGCCGGCCTTGACCTCGAGGATGGCGTCCCGGGCGTCGTCGGGGTCAATCGGGACGAGGTAGGCCCGCAGTCGGTCGTTGAGCCGGGCCAGCTCCCCGCCGAGATCATGGACCTCGTCCCGGAACGACGGGTCCAGCGCCGCGAGCTCGCGGGCGGCAGCGAGGTCCCCCTCCACCCGGTCGAGCTCGCGCGCAAGATCCACGACCGGGGCGAGCTGCGCGTAGCGACGGCTCAGGGCGCGCGCCTTCGCGGGGTCGTTGTGCACCGCCGGGTCGGCGAGCTGCCCCTCGATCTCGGCGTGCTCGGCGATCAGGCCGTCGAGCGGGGACGTCATCGTGGTTCCTTCGCACGTCATGGTCCTGGAACACGTCACAGTTCCGGGAGGGGGTCGGTGGGACGGGTACCGCCCGTCCCAGACGCAAACGGCGCCCGTCCGGAGTCCGAACGGGCGCCGCGGCCGAGCTACTTCGCGCCGCCGACCTTCTCGCCGGGGCGCCGCCGACCGAACCGGCGCTCGAACTTCTCGACCCGGCCGCCGACATCGAGGATCTTCTGCTTGCCGGTATAGAACGGGTGGCACTGCGAGCAGACCTCGGCGTTGACGACGCCGTTCTCCTTGGTGCTGCGGGTGGTGAAGGTGTTCCCGCAGGTACAGGTGACCGTCGTCTCGTGGTAGGTCGGGTGGACGTCAGACTTCATGATCCCTCTTTCGAAGTGGCCGCCGGGTCGTCGTCTCGCGTGGACGACGTGAACCGGAGCCGGTCTGCTGCCAGTCTGCCAGAGGCCGGGTGCACCGACCGCCAGCCGATGCCAGGGGTCCCCACACTGCGCCGAAGACGCCAACGGCTCCCCCCCAACAACCCCCCAGCAAGATCGCCGAAGGCGATCGCGCGGAAACCCCGAACGGCGCCCAACGCCAGGGGTCCCCACACTGCGCCGAAGGCGCCGTGTGGGGGAAGGCTAATCCTGAGGCGGTGCGGTCTTGGCGATCTGCATCAGGAACTCGTAGTTCGTCCTGGTCTGCTTGAGCCGGTCGAGCAGGAGCTCGAGGGCCTGCTGGGTCTCCCTGGTGTGGAGCACGCGACGCAGCTTGTGCATAATCGCGAGCTCGTCCGGGGCAAGCAGGATCTCCTCCTTGCGGGTACCGGAGGCGTCAACATCCACCGCGGGGAAGATCCGCTTATCGGCGATCTTGCGATCGAGTTTGAGCTCGGCGTTGCCGGTTCCCTTGAACTCCTCGAAGATCACAGTGTCCATCGTCGAACCGGTCTCCACTAGCGCCGTCGCAATGATCGTCAGAGACCCGCCGTTCTCGATGTTGCGGGCCGCGCCGAGGAACCGCTTCGGCGGGTAGAGCGCCGTCGAGTCGACACCACCGGACAGGATACGACCGGAGGCCGGGGCTGCCAGGTTGTAGGCACGGCCCAATCGGGTGATCGAGTCGAGCAGCACGACGACGTCGTGGCCCAGCTCGACCAGGCGCTTGGCCCGCTCGATGGACAGCTCGGCAACATTGGTGTGATCGGCCGGTGGACGGTCGAAGGTGGACGCGATGACCTCGCCCTTGACCGACCGCTGCATGTCGGTGACCTCCTCCGGCCGCTCATCGATGAGCACGACCATGAGGTGGACTTCCGGGTTGTTCGTCGTGATCGCGTTCGCGATGGACTGCAGCACCATCGTCTTACCCGCCTTGGGCGGGCTGACGATCAGGGCCCGCTGCCCCTTGCCGATCGGCATCACGAGGTCGATGACCCGCGTGGTCAGCATGTGGGGCTCGGTCTCCAGGCGCAGCCGCTCCTGGGGGTAGAGCGGAGTCAGCTTGGTGAACTCCGGCCGGCCGCGCGCCTCCTCGGGCTCCATCCCGTTGATGGTGTCGAGCCGGACCAGCGCGTTGTACTTGTCCCGGCGCTGCTCGCCCTCCTGCGGGGCGCGGACGACACCGGTGATGGCGTCACCGCGGCGCAGCCCATTGCGACGCACCTGGGCGAGGCTGACGTAGACGTCGGTCGGGCCGGTCAGGTACCCGCTGGTCCGCACGAAGGCGTAGTTGTCCAGAACGTCGAGAATGCCGGCGACGGGGACCAGGACGTCGTCCTCGCGCAGGACCGGCTCGTTCTCGCTCGGGCCGGCCTGCCCACCGCGACCGCGGTTACGACCGCGTTCCCGGAAGCGGCCCCGCCGGCCACGAGCGGCGAAGTCGTCCTCGCCTTGTCCCCCCTGCCCCCCC